>DAMABW010000242.1:0-7297 GCA_031999925.1 Massilia sp.
TATTGGACAAGCGCTATATCTTTCGTTTCCGTGCCCGCGACCTGGGCCACGACAGCCGCACCTTTGCGCTGTATGCGCTCATGGGACTGGCCACGACGGCGATCTTCTGGGGCTTCGAACTTGGTTTCGACTATCTGTTCGCTTCGCGCGGCATGCGTTACCTCGGCGCGCTCATCGGCCTGGCGATCGGCTATGTCGCCAAGTACCACCTCGACAAACAATATGTCTTCCGCCCTATCAGGAAAGTGAAATCCCCCATTGAATAAGAAAAAACGTATCGTTATCGTCGGCGCCACGTCAAGCATCGCAGAACACTGCGCCCGCCTGTGGGCCGCACAAGGACCGGTGGAACTGGTGCTCGTCGTGCGCGACGCCCGGCGTGGCGAAAGGCTGGCCGCGGACTTGCGGGTGCGCGGCGCGCAAGCGCGCGTCGTCGCTGCCGGCTTCCAGGAACCGGCCGCGATCGACGCCGCACTCGATGCGGCCTGGGAGACGGGCGTGGACCTGGCACTGGTCGCGCACGGCATGCTGCCCGACCAGGAGGATTGCCAGCGCGACCTCGACGCCTGCCGTGACGCGCTGGCGGTGAATGCGGTCTCGCCGGTCCTGTTTACCGAAGGCATCGCCCGGCGCATGGCCGCGCAAGGCCAGGGCACCCTGGCCGTGATCGGCTCGGTCGCGGGCGACCGCGGCCGCAAGTCGAACTACGTGTATGGCGCGGCGAAGGGATTGGTCGAGCGCTACACCCAGGGACTGCGCCACCGCTTTGCCGGCAGCGGGATCAAGGTTGTCCTCGTCAAGCCCGGCCCGACCGAGACGCCCATGACCGCCCACCTGAAGGGCAGCACCAGCCTGGCGCCGGTCGAGACCGTGGCGCAACAGATCGTCGACGCCATCGCGCGTGGCCGGGAAGTGGTCTACACACCCGGCAAATGGCGTTTCATCATGCTCGTCATCCGGCACCTGCCCGCGTTTGTCTTCAACCGCATGAACATCTGACACATGACCAGAACCACCCTGCTGGCCGCCGCCAGCGCCATGGTCGCGCTCTGCGCCCTGGCCTTCACGCTGCATGCCGGGCATCCGGTACAGGCCCACCTGGTGCATTCCGACGCCCTCTACCTGCCCGTCCTGTTCGAGGACGTGCTGCGGCGCGGCGGCAGCCTCGGCGACTGGTTCCTGACGCCGGCACCCTATTTCTTTCCCGATTTCCTGCTCTACCTGCCGGCCTGGCTGGGCGCCGGCAGCGTGCTCGGGCAAACCACCCTGTTCGCCCTGCTGCAAACGGTGCTGATGGCAGGCGCCGTGTTCCTGGTGGCGCGAACGGCGCTGCCCGGCGCCGGCCCGCAGTCGGCAGCGGCGTTGGCGACCCTGCTCGTCTGGCTGGGACTGCACGCCGACGATCCGTTCGTACGCCTGTTTTCCAGTGCCCACCATTACGGCGCCTTCATCGCCGCCCTGCTGCTGGCGGCGCTCTGGCTCGGCCTGGACGGCAGCCGCCGGCGCCGGCCCATGGAAGCGGCGACGGCATTGCTGGTGTACCTCGCCACGCTGTCCGATGCCTTGTTCCTCGTACAGGCGGCCATGCCGTTGCTGGCGGCTGCGCTGTTGCATCGCCGGGACGCCGGGACGGCGACCGCGCCGCGCCGCGCCGTCCTGCTGCTGCTGGTGCCAGCCGTCCTGGCAATGGTCTCGTATCGCTTCGTGGTGGCGCACCCGACACGCTACCCGGCACGCCTGGGCCTGGACAAGCTGTCCGCCAATCTCGGCGAATCCGGCACGATCTTCGCGACCCTGTTCGGACAACAGCCGCTGCTGGCCGCCGCGCTGTCGCTGGCACTGCTGGCGGGACTGGCCTGCATCGTGGCGTGCCTGCGCCGCGACACCCGGCTTGCCTTGCCGTACCAGGTGCGATTGCTGCTGGCGTTTGCCGTGCTGTCGAGCGCGGCGACGATGGCGGTGATGCTGCTGTCGACGACCGTGCAACCGGTTCCACGCTACCTGATCACGCCGCTGTCGGCGCTGCTGGTAGCCGGCTGGTTCGCCCTGGCCGCCCGCCTGGGTCCGCGCTCCCGGTTTGCCGCCGCCGGCCTGGCGCTCGTGTTTTCCAGCCTGCTCGTGACGGATGCATGGCAACTGCGCGGCCAGCACAGCACGGTGAGCTACTTTTATCCCGAGCAGGTGGCCTGCATCGACCGGGCGCTGGGAGCGGCAGGGGCCCGCCATGGCGTCGCCCAGTATTGGGATGCGAAGCGTCTCCAGGGCCTGAGCCGGCACCAACTGACCGTGGCGCAGTACACCGGGGAACTGGCGCCGATGGAGTGGATCACCTCGCAGCGATTCTTCGCTGCCGGCTACGACTTCGCCATCGTCGCCGGCCAGGAGGCGCCGCCGTTCCGCCTGCCGCGGGAGCGGCTGGTCGCCCTCGGTGGCGAACCGCTACGGACCGTCGACTGCGGCGACCGCAGCGTCTTGCTGTTCGAACCCGGCCGCCTGCGCATCCCGTCCGCCGCCCAACCGGCATCCCGGTGAGCGGCTTGCCGGCCTCAGGATCCCAGCAGGCGGCGCGACATGGCCGAGCTGATGCCGGGGTCGCGGTAGCGCCGGAACTCGGCAAGGCGCGGATAACCGGCCTCGAACAGGTCGCGCGGCATGCGCGCATCCTTTGCCAGGTAGATGCGTCCCCCGGCTTCGCGGACGATCGCATCGAGCCGCGCGAACAGGGCAAGGGTCGGCGCGCCGCCGTTCGGGAAGTCGAGCGCAAGCGTCACGCCGGGCTGGGCGAAGCTGAGCATGCCCGGCGCCGTCCGCTGGCCGAAGGTCTTCAGGACCGCCAGGAACGATCCATCGCCCGCGCGCGCGATTTCCCTTAACATCGCCGCGGTTGCTTGCGCACCCGCACTGCGCGGCACCACGCTCTGGTATTGGTAGAAGCCGCGTGGCCCATACAGGCGGTTCCAGTGCCGCAGATGATCGAGCGGATAAAAGAATTCCCGGTAATGCGCGATGCCTGGTCCGGCGCGCAGCCGGTTGCGCATGTAGTAGGCAGCGTTCAGGACCCGCAGCGACACCTGGTTGACCAGCGAGACCGGGGGCGTGAACGGCATGCCGCGCCCGTGCGGCGCGGATTCGGTTCGCGCCTGCGGCGCCGCCAAGGTGTTGGCGCGCATGAAAATCCCGCGCCCGCGCCGCGACAGGCAGTCGATCCACGATACCGTGTATTCCCAACCGGCGTCCGAGGCATCGGCGAGCGTGAAGAATTCGTCCAGGTTATCGTAGGGAATCGTCTCGGTGGCCAGCCAGGCGCTTGCAGCCTGCCGCAGCTGAAGCTCGGCGCGCACGATCACGCCGGTCAGCCCGGCTCCGCCTACCGTCGCCGCAAACCAGGCGGGCAGCAGGTCCGGGCCGCATTCGATCCGCGTGCCATCGGTGCGCACCAGTGTCAGGCGGCGCACATGCTCGCCAAAGCTGCCCGCCACGTGATGGTTCTTGCCGTGCACATCGTTGGCAATGGCGCCGCCGACGGTGACGAACTGCGTTCCCGGCGTGACCGGCAACATCCATCCGCGCGGAAACGCCATCTGCTGGATATCGCGCAGCGTGACGCCTGCTTCGCAGACCAGGCGTCCGTTGACGGGGTCGAAACAAACGAATTTGTCGAGACCGCTGCTTTGCCACAGGACGCCGCCCGGATTGAGGCACACGTCGCCATAGCTGCGGCCGAGTCCATGCGCGAGTCCCGGCACCGAAGCGCCCAGCTGCGTGGGCACCCGCTCCGGGTCCGACAGGATGCGCAGCTCGTGGTCGAAGCTGCCCAGGCGGCCCCAGGACGACACGGCTACCACGGCGCCCTCGCTCCCAGCGCGAGGATCGCGCCGAACAGCAGGCCGGCAAACAGGCTCGCGCGATCGCGTATCGCGAATACCAGCGGATCGTCGTGCATCTTTCCGCGGTGGGCCTGCAGCCAGATCCAGCTGACCCAGAACAGGATCACCGGGACTGCGCCCCACATGATTTCGGGCGAGCGGTACAAGGCCAGCACGGCGTCGCTGTTCAGGTACAGCGACAGCACGACAACCGCCGCGTAGCCCGAGGTAATGCCAAGCATTTGTACCAGCGGCGCATCGGTACCGAGGTAGCCGCGCCCATGCACGACGCTCTTGCCGGCCAGGATTTGCGATTGCAACTCGGCATACCGCTTCACGAAAGCAAGCGACAGGAACAGGAAGACCGAAAAGGCCAGCAGCCAGAACGAGAGCGCGATGCCGGCTGCCGCCGCACCGGCGACGATACGCAGCGTATAGAGCATGGCCAAGGTCAGGCAGTCGACCAGGACCAAGCGCTTGAGCCACCAGGAATAGGCGCAGGTGACCGCGAGGTAGAAGCACAGCCAGGGCAGGAAACCGCCGCCGGCGCGCATGCCGAGCATGAGGCTGACGAGCAGGAGCAGCGGCGCCAGCGCGATGCCCATCCAGGCCGGCACCAGTCCCGAGGCGAATGGCCGGGTTCGCTTACGGGGATGCTGGCGATCGCTTTCGAGGTCGAGCAAATCGTTCAGGATGTACACGGTCGAGGCACACAGGCTGAACGAAACGAACGCCAGCGCAAGCGCGAGCCACGCATCGGCGGAACCGAACTGGTGGCCGGCGATCAGCGGAATGAACAGCAGCAGGTTCTTCATCCACTGGTGTACGCGCAGCATCCTGGCCAGGACCTGCAAGCCACGCCGTGTGCGCGGGAATACATGCTCGACGTCGAACTGCCGGCGCGCCTGGTCGATGATGCGGTCGGACGCATTGACCACGATGGCACGGCGCGCCAGGGCCCAGACGGCCAGGTCGGCATTCGAGTTGCCGACGTAATCGAAGCCCCCTTCCCCGAAACGCTGTACGAGCGCCCGGGCCTTGCAACTGCCGGCCAGGTTGACCTTGCCGTCGCTGGCCATGACGTCGTCGAACATGCCGAGGTGGCCGGAAATGGCATGCGCGATGGTATGGTCGGATGCCGTGCACAGGATCAGCTTGCGGCCTGCGGCGCGTTGCCCTTGCAGCCAGGCCAGGAGGGGCTGGTTGTAAGGCAGCGAGGCGGGATGGAAGGTGGCGGCGGCGGCCAGTTTTTGCTTGAGCACCGGCTTTCCGCTCATCAGCCAGCGCGGAATGCGCAGCACATGCAGCGGATTATCCCGCAGCAGCCACAACGCGGATTCGTGCAGCATGTCGGTATGAATCAGCGTGCCATCTAAATCGACAACAATAGGAGGGGAAATTTGGTACTCCACGGAAAGGCAAAGGTTCGGGCGCAGCCATACGGCAGAGCAGTCCCCTGCACCGCAGCACTGTTGCTGTACTGTCAACCTTCGAATGCGAGCGATTATATCGCAGGCTCAAGCGCTACCGGATAGTTGCGCGATGCCGCTTGCGCCACTTGCCGCCGGTGCGATCGCGCTGTGCCGGCTTGCGTGAAGCCGCGCACAGTCATCGCGCGCCAACTGCCCTACGATGAGCCTGACCGCGCTTGCGTTTCCCCTTCCAGGGCGACGAAACACACGACAGGCTTACCATGGCAACCGGATCAGACCGCGACGACGACGACAACAAGGACCTCGACCGGCAGGGCGGCGGCCAGAGCGTGGGCGTGCCCGCGGACGGCGAACTCGAAGGTTCGGCCTTCAACCCGCTGGGCAACCCCGGCATGCGCCACTGGCAGGCCAGCTACATCGACAGGAGCGGCCTCGAAGACCGCGGCAACATCTTCTTCGCCGCCGTCGAAATGACGCGCATGCCGATGGTCGTGACCGATCCGCGCCAGCCCGACAACCCGATCGTCTTCGTCAACCGCGCCTTCCTCGACCTCACCCTGTACGAGGAACAGGACGCCATCGGCCGCAACTGCCGCTTCCTGCAAGGCCCGCAGACCGATCCGGCCACCGTCGAGGAAATCCGTAACGCGATCGCCGACCAGCGCGCCGTGGCGCTCGACATCCTGAACTACAAGGCCGACGGCACGCCGTTCTGGAATGCCCTCTACCTGGGACCGATCTTCGACCACGACGGCGAGCTCCTGTATTTCTTCGCGTCGCAGATGGACGTGTCCGAGCGCCATGCCACCCAGCAGTCTTCGCTGCAGGCGCAAAAGATGGAGGCGATCGGCCAACTGACGGCCGGCATGGCGCACGACTTCAACAACCTGCTGCAAGTCATCAACGGCAACCTGGAACTGTCGCTGCTGGCCCTGGGCGCGAGCAACATCGACGGCAAGGCGGCCGATCCCATCCGCCGTGCCCAGCGCGCCGCCATGAAGGCCGGCAAGCTAACCCAGCAATTGCTGACCTTCGCCCGCAAGCAGCGCCTGGAACCGCGCCGCATCAACCTCAATTCGCTGCTGGTCGAGTTTTCCGAACTGCTGGTGCGCACGCTCGGCGACAAGGTCGAGCTGCACCTCGACCTGAAACCCGGCCTGCCGTATTGCACGCTCGACCCCACCCACCTGGAGATGGCGCTGCTGAATGTCCTGATCAACGCGCGCGACGCCATGCCGGACGGCGGCCGGGTCAAGGTCGCCACCTCGCTGGCGCGCGGCAACGGGGTCGTGATCTGCGTCGTCGACGAGGGCGAAGGCATGTCGCCGGAAGTGATGCGGCGCGCGACCGAGCCCTTCTTCACCACCAAGGGTCCGGGCACCGGGCTCGGCCTGGCAATGGTGCACGGCTTCGTGCAGCAGTCGCGCGGCCGCCTGGAGCTCGACAGCACGCCCGGCCAGGGCACGACGGTGCGCATGACCTTCCCCGTGGCCGACATGGCCGACGACGACGCCGGCAACGCGGCCGCGCAGTCCCAGGAACGCGAAGCGGACAAGCCGCGCATCCTGGTGGTCGAGGACAACGAGGATGTGCGCGAACTGGCCGAAAGCATGCTCGACTCGGCCGGCTACGCCGTGGTCTCGGCGCCGAGCGGCGAAGAAGCCCTGACCCTGCTCGACAACGACAAGGAAATCGACCTGGTGTTCACCGACGTCTTGATGCCGGGCGGAATGAACGGGCTGCAGCTGGCCGACCAGGTCAGGGAGCGCCGGCCCGGGACGCCGATCCTGATCACCACCGGCTACATGGACGAACTGCCGGCGGCATCGCGCGGGCAGTCGCAGCCGCTCGACATTCTCACCAAGCCCTACCGGCAGGAAGACCTGTTGTCGCGGGTGCGGGCGATCTTGCCGGCGCGCGCCGGCGGCTGATGCGCAGCGCTGGCCAGGCCGGAAAGGCGCCACCCATGGGTACCGCGTCCGGGCGCAAAGGCATCAT
>DAMABW010000243.1:0-7293 GCA_031999925.1 Massilia sp.
ACATGCGGACCGGGTCGGTGGTGCGGCCGAAGTCGGAGTCGACGGTCGACAGCGCCGCTTCGGCGGCGGCCTCGGCTTCGTCGTCGCTGGTGACGGTGGCAACGTTATCGGACAGCAGCAGCGTTTCGGCATCGGGCGCGTGTTCGTACACGGCAATGCCCATGTCGTTGAACGTGCCGATGATCCCTTCGATCGCTTCCGGATCGACAATGTTGTCGGGCAGGTGGTCGTTGATTTCCGAGTAGGTCAGGAAGCCGCGTTCCTTGCCGGACTTGATCAGCGCCTTCAGCTTCTGGCGGCGGATCTCGAGCTCTTCTTCGCTCGCTTCGGTGTCGGAGGAGAACGCGTCTTTCAGCAAGGCTTTTTCTTTGGCCTTACGGTCCTTGGCCTTGGCCTTGTCGACGGCCTTCATTTCGGCGCGTTCGACGGCGTTCAGCGCGGCGACCTCATCGTTCTCGGGCGTGAATTCCTTCGGCTTGCGTCCGCGCCGCCCAGGGACCTTGACGGTCGGCAGCACGTAGCCCGACGTGTCGATGGCGGCCAGGGTGGCGGCATCGGTGGTCTGGCTGACGACAGGCGCGGTGCTCGTACGAACGTCCGCCTTGTCTTGCGCGTTGTCCGCCTTGGCGGACGCTCTGGTGGGTTTGGCAGCCACTTTGGGTTCGGGTTTCTTGGTTGGCACAGGCGCTTTCGATGTCACGACGACGAACTTTACGATGGTTAAAGATAAAGTTTTATTACCTTACAACACCCTGCAAACAGCGTACAACACTGCTTCGCTAACGGAAACTCCACGCGCCTTTTGACACGAAAATCGTTTCAAAGGTTGCAATAGTTAGCGTTTTATTATAGCACGCACCCCTTATTTTTCCAGATACAAACCGTGCCATTGAGGCAACAGTCGGCAGCGGGTTTGCCAGCCTCAGCGCAGCGACATCGCTGCTTCCGCCTCCTTGGCCAAGACGTGCTGCTGTGCTGTGATTTCACGATAGCGGGTACTTACTTGATCTGGGGTCAGACCAGAAGAAAACAACTGGTTCAACTCCTGTTTCAAGGCATCCATCTTGATTTGCCTCACGGCGCTTACAACAAAAACACGGTCCGCTTCGATGTCCGATTCGGGTTCCGACGCGATTTCGGCAATGATCCGGTCGTACTCGCCTGTCACTTCCTTCAGCTGCTGCGACAGCGCAGCAAAGGTGCCGTATTCCCCTAAAGCCTGGGCCATTTCCACCAGGTGGCGCAAGGCTGCGGCGTTGTCGGAACCGAAGTATTCGAAGGCCTGCAACGAGGATTCGTCCAAGCTGAGCGAGATCGACGGGTGCGCCACCAGGATGCGCAGGATCTGCAATTCCAGGCCCACCGGCTCAGGCCGTCCCTGGCGCGGCGGTGCCTTGCGTGCCACCGATACCGGCTTGGACAATTCGAACAGCGTTTCGATCTCGGCCGGCGTCGATTCCGTGAGGCTGGCCAGCATGCGCACGATCTGCAGGCGCAGGCTCGACGGCGTCATGGCCTGCAGCATCGGTTTCGCATCGAACTGGGTCTTCGCGCGCCCTTCCGGCGTGGACAAGTCGTGCTCGCCCGTCACTTCGCGGATCAGGAATTGCGACAGCGGCATCGCCTCGGAAATTTCCTGCGCAAAGGCGTCGGCGCCGAATTCACGCACATAGCTGTCCGGGTCGTGCTCTTGCGGCAGGAACAGGAACTGGATGGTCTTGTTGTCGCTCACTTGTGGCAAGCAGGCTTCCAGCGCACGGCGGGCGGCACGGCGGCCGGCCTTGTCGCCGTCGAAACTGAAGATCACGTTGTCGGTCTGGCGCAGCAGTTTTTGCACGTGGGTACTGGTGCAGGCGGTGCCGAGGGTGGCGACGGCTTGCGGGAAGCCGAGCTGGGCCAGCGCGACCACGTCCATGTAGCCTTCCGTCACCAGCACGTAGCCGGCGTCGCGGATCGCCTGGCGTGCTTCGAACAGGCCGTACAGTTCCAGGCCTTTCTGGAACAGCGGCGTTTCCGGCGAGTTCAGGTATTTCGGTTCGCCGCCATCGAGCACGCGGCCGCCGAAGCCGATCACCTGCCCCTTGGTGTTCCGGATCGGGAACATGATGCGCTCGCGGAAGCGGTCGTAGCGTTTCTTGTTGCTGCCGTCTTCGTCGACCTTGTCGATGACCAGGCCGGACTCGACCAGGGCCAGCGCGTCGTAATCCTTGAACACGCTGCGCAGGCTGTCCCAGCCGGAAGGGGCGTAGCCCATACCGAAGCGGGCGGCTACCTCGCCGGTCAGGCCGCGGTTCTTCAGGTAGGCGATCGCATTCGGGGCCTGGCGCAATTGCGCGCGGTAATAGTCGCAGGCTTGCGTCAGGGCGTCGGTCATCGCCAGCGATTGCGCCTGCTGGGCGGCGCGCTGCATCGGCGGAATCTTGTCATCGGCCTCGGGCACGATCATGCCGACGTTCTGGGCCAAGTCTTTCACGGCATCGACGAAGCCCATGCCCGAGTATTCGATCAGGAAGCCGATCGCGGTGCCGTGGGCGCCGCAGCCGAAGCAATGGTAGAACTGCTTGGTGGGGCTGACGGTGAAGCTGGGGGACTTTTCGCTATGGAAAGGACACAGGCCCATGAAATTGGCGCCGCCCTTTTTCAGCTGGACGTAACGCCCAACGACGTCGACGATGTCGACGCGGTTGAGCAAATCGGTAATGAATGATTGCGGGATCACTTGGTGGTCACAGTGTTTGTCTCAGGTCAGACTATACCGCAGCGCTCGCTACAAATTGATTTGCAACAAGCAGGGGCCGCACAAGACCCCTTTGTGGTACATCAGGCGCCGGACAGCGCTTTTTTGACGAGGTTCGATACAACAGTCATGTCGGCGCGGCCAGCCAGCTTCGGCTTGACGATGCCCATGACCTTGCCCATATCCTGAGGAGCGGCGGCACCCGATGCAGCCACGGCAGCGGCGACTTCGGCGGCGATTTCGTCGTCCGACAGGCCGGCAGGCATGTAGGCGACCAGCACTTCGAGTTCGGCCTTTTCGATGTCGGCCAGGTCGGGGCGGTTGCCGGCTTCGAACTGGGTGATCGAATCCTTGCGCTGCTTGATCATCTTTTCGACGATGGCGACGGTTTGCTGTTCGTTCACTTCGATCTGCTCGTCGACTTCCTTGCGCTTGATTTCCGCCAGGATCAGGCGGATGGTGGCCAGCTTGCCGGCTTCCTTGGCGCGCATCGCGGCTTTCATGTCGTTGGTGATTTGTTCTTTCAGGCTCATGGGATCTCCGAATAGTGTGCGGTGCAAACAACAAAACCCGCCGCGGTCACAACCAGGGCGGGTTCAAGAGACTTCTCGCGGCTACCGGGACGGGCATTGCCCACGTCGCCGGATCATGGCCAGCTGGAGAGTCTTAGTACAGCTTCTTAGGCAGTTGCTGGCTGCGGATGCGCTTGTAGTGACGCTTCACGGCAGCGGCCAGCTTGCGCTTGCGCTCTGCAGTTGGCTTTTCGTAGAACTCGCGTGCGCGCAGTTCCGTCAGCAGACCGGTTTTTTCGATAGTGCGCTTGAAGCGACGCATAGCGACTTCGAACGGCTCGTTTTCTTTAAGGCGGATAGTGGTCATGTAAAAATCAAACCGTTGGATTTAGGGAAGAACGAAAGTCTAGCAGGTTTTGACAAGTTGGGGAAGAGTTTACCTGCTTGTGCTGAATTTGCTACATCGGCATCGATGGCATAGGTTCGTGGGGCTGTTGCCTGCTCTGTTATTGGTTTGTTTGATCCGCGTGGGCAGTGGGGCTGGCTAAATGCCAGCACCACAAAGTGCCCACCCTACGGAAGGCGTTCCGGGCCGTTGTCAAATGAAACCAAGAACGTTCCCCGGCCGCTGCACTGATCAATAAAACAACACGCTGATAATCACACGCTCTGGCCGGCGACGAAGCCGGAGGCCCAGGCCCACTGGAAGTTATAGCCGCCGAGCCAGCCGGTGACGTCGACGGATTCGCCGATGAAGTACAGGCCGGGCACTTTATTCGCCATCATGGTTTGCTGGGACAGTTCGCGGGTGTCGACGCCGCCCAGGGTGACTTCGGCCTTGCGGTAGCCTTCCGAGCCGGTCGGGACGATGGCCCAGCGGTTGATGGCGTCGCCGAGCTTGCGCAGCTTGGCGTCGGCCATGTCGGCCAGGCGCGCATCGGGGGCGAAGCCGTTGGCCAGCAGCAGGCCTTCGGCCAGGCGCGCGGGCAGCCATTGCGACAGGACGTTGCCGAGCTGCTTCTTGACCGTGGTTTTCGAACCGATCAGTTCTTCGGCGACGTCCATTTCCGGCAGCAGGTTCAGCACGATCGGGGTGCCGGGTTGCCAGTAGCTGGAAATCTGCAGGATCGCCGGGCCCGACAGGCCGCGGTGGGTGAACAGCAGGTCTTCGCGGAAGTGGCCCTTTTTAGCCCCCTTCCCTTTGCCGGAACCGGTCGAGACTTCCACTTCCAGCGCGATGCCGGCCAGTGGCGCGAACGGCGTCCAGCTCGGGCCGTCGAAAGTCAGCGGCACCAGGCCGGGACGCGGCTCGATGACCTTCAGGTCGAATTGGGTGGCGATGCGGTAGCCGAAATCGGTGGCGCCGATTTTCGGGATCGACAGGCCGCCGGTGGCAATCACGACGCTGGCCGCTTCGATATCGCCGTGGTCGGTGGCGATGAAGAAGCCGTCTTCGAATTTCTCGATCGATTCGATCTTGCACGGCATGCGCCAGGCGACTTCGCCTTTCAGGCATTCCGACTTCAGCATGTCGATGATCTGCTCGGCCGATTCGGTGCAGAACAGCTGGCCGCGGTGTTTTTCGTGATGGGCGATGCGGTATTTTTTCACCAGCGCGACGAAATCCTGGGCCGTATAGCGGGATAGCGCGCTTTTGCAGAAGTGCGGATTCTCGGACAGGTAGTTCTGGTGCGAGGCATTCACGTTCGTGAAATTGCAGCGCCCGCCGCCGGAAATGCGGATTTTTTCCGCGAGTTTGTCGGCGTGGTCGATCAGCACCACGCGCTTGCCGCGCTGCCCCGCCACGGCCGCAGCCATCATCCCGGCCGCGCCTGCGCCGATTACCGCTACATCGAATTGTTTTGCCATGCTGCTGCCGTGCCCTTCGAACCGAATCGCCAAACCGGCCATTTTACCGCTTCGCGCAAGCAATTCCGAGAGCTGGCAGCAAAAACGCCGCGGCAATGCGACGTTCTTGTCAAGCCATCATGACCAACTCAGCTTCGCAAAGCGCGGGCAACACGCACGCATTGCGCCACCTGGTTCAGGATCGAGCGCGGCACCGGCACCTCGCCGCGCAGGGCGGCCGCGATCCAGCTTGCGGTGGCGGCCGCATCGCGTGCTTCCGGTACTTGCGACAAATCATCGGTCGGCGCATCGCGTTCGACCAGCAGCGTGCGCGTGCCGGCGTGGAACCAGTCGATCTGCTGGGCGCGGTGCGGATTGGCGACGGTTTCGCCTTCGGTGCCGCGCATCAGGAAGGCGTCGCCGCGTTCGTGTGGGGCGGCCGTGGTGAAGTATTCGCCCAGCGTTTCCAGGTATTCGGGATGGGTGTACGACACCAGGCGCAGTGCCGGGCCTTCGAAGGGCTGCAGGATCTTGACGATGGTGTGGGTCGAATTGCGCACGCCCAGGATGCGGCGCAGCGACAATTGGTGGGCCAGCGCGGGCGCCAGGGTGTCGATCGCCATGAAGGCCGGGCGGCCTGCAGCAAAGGCATCCTGCACATCCGCGCTGGAGCCGGCTTCGGCCAGGCCCATCTCGCCCAGGATTTCGGCAGTGGTCACGCGCCCCGGGTCGTTGCGCACGCCGTGCACCAGCGTCGGCACGCCTTCGCGCGCCAGCAGCAGCGCCAGCAGCGGCGTCAGGTTGGCCAGTTTGCGCGCGCCGTTGTAGCTGGGGATGAGCACCGGGGCATATTCTCCGGCGGGACTGGGCAGCGGCGCGAAGGAACGCTCGGCGGCGTCCATGAAGCCGGCCAGCTCCTCGACGGATTCGCCCTTGATGCGCATGGCCAGCAAAATGCCGCCGAGTTCGAGGTCGGATACGCGGCCATCGAGCATGGCGCCATACAGGGAAGCCGCGTCTTCGCGCGACATGCTGCGCGCGCCTTTGACGCCGCGGCCGATCTCCTTGATGAAGCGGGCGGCGGGGAATTGGTCGTGGTGAGTTTGCATACGCGCTAGCTTACACCGGAGTGATGACAAGCTGCTTTTGACCTGTCTGGTGCAAATTAGCATTTTTGGCGCTACACTGGCCGATCCGACTTTTGCCCCACGGACGCATCATGCAGATCACACCAGATATCGAAAATACCAACGTCACCTCGTTCGGGCGCATGCCTACCCCGACCGAACTGCACGCCAAGCTGCCGCTGACCGAGCGCGCGTTCTCTACCGTCATGGAAGGCCGCGCCGCCTTGCGCGACATCCTCGACCGCAAGGACAAGCGTTTGTTCGTGGTCGTCGGCCCATGCTCGATCCACGATCCGGAAGCGGGCCTGGATTATGCGCGCCGCCTGAAAGCGCTGCAGGAAGAAGTAGCCGACACGATGCTGCTGGTGATGCGCGTGTATTTCGAAAAACCGCGCACCACCACCGGCTGGAAAGGGTATATCAACGATCCGTTCATGGACGATTCGTTCCAGGTCGATGTCGGCATGGAGCGTGCGCGCCAATTCCTGCTGGACGTGTGCGAACTCGGTTTGCCGACCGCCACCGAGGCGCTCGATCCGATTTCGCCGCAATACCTGGGCGACTTGATCGCCTGGACCGCGATCGGCGCACGCACGACCGAATCGCAGACCCACCGCGAAATGTCGTCGGGTTTGTCGACGCCGGTCGGTTTCAAGAATGGCACCGATGGCGACGTGAGCATCGCGATCAATGCGGTGCTGTCGTCGGCCAATCCGCATGCGTTCCTGGGTATCAACGACAAGGGCACGGTATCGATCGTGCGTACCCGCGGCAACGCCTATGGGCACGTGGTGCTGCGCGGGGGCGGCGACCGGCCGAACTACGATTCGGTGTCGGTGACGATTGCCGAACAGGCGCTGACCAAGGCCAAGCTGCCGGCGAACCTGGTGGTCGATTGCTCGCATGCGAACAGCTATAAAAAGCCGGAACTGCAGCCGCTGGTGATGTCGGATGTGATCCAGCAGATCAGGCACGGCAACCGCTCACTGGTGGGCGTGATGATCGAATCGAATATCGTGGCGGGGAACCAGCCGATTCCGTCGGATCTGTCGCAGCTGAAGTATGGCTG
>DAMABW010000244.1:0-4709 GCA_031999925.1 Massilia sp.
TGGCTTTCCGTCCGGGGCAGGGCGGTGCCGAGCGCCTGGCCGCACCGGCGGCCAGCGCCGCGCCGCGCATGGCTGCGCCGGCCGGACGCGCTGCCGCAGCGGCTGCGGCTGCTTCGGCGTCAACCGCGGCACCGGCCGCTCCTGCGGCGCCGCCTGCCGCCGCACCGGCACGCCCGAGTGCGCCGCCGCCAGCCGCCGCCAATCCCGCGCCGGCCATGAATTCCGCCCGCGCCGCGATCAACGCCGCCCTCGAAGCGGCACGCGCCGCCTCGGGCCAGCGCGTGGCGCCGAAGCGTCCGGGCGCCGATGCCGCGCCGCCGCAACCCGCGCCGGCCGCCGCGCCCGCCGCACCGGCACCGGGCGCCGATCCTGGACGCCCGATCAATGTCGGCCCGGCAGGCATGGCCCCGGGCGCGCCCGCTGCGCGGATGGCGCCGCCGGCCGCACCATCCGGTCCGTCGGCCAGCATGGCGCCGCCTGCGGCCGCGCCTGCGTCACGTCCAGGTGCATCGTCGCCACCGTGGGATCGTCCGCAAGCGCAAGCACAATCCCAGGCGCAAGCCGAGGCACGCCAGCCACAAGCGCGCGCCGCTTACCAGGACGCCGAGGCGGACGGTCCGCCATCCTGGGTCACCGAATTTTCCGACGACACCGCCGTCGCCGCCGAGGCGTCCGCCGTGCTCGCGCCGGCCCCGGCCGTGCCGGCTGTCCGCGCCCCGGCCGCGCCGCCGCATGCTTATGTCATCACCCCGGTACCGGCAATCGACTGGGACGGCAACTGGCCGGCCCTGGCCGCCGGCCTGGCCTTGCGCGGCGTGTCGCAGCAGCTGGCGCTGCAGACCGAACTGGTCAAGTGCCATGCCGACGCCGGCTCGGCCACCTTCCACCTGCGCGTGCCGGTCGACACCCTGCGCGCCAGCGGCAACAGCGAAAAACTCCAGGCGGCATTGCAGGAACGTTTTCCGTCCGTGCGCGTCAACCTGGAAACCGAACTCGGTCCGACCTGGTACACGGCCAGTGCCGAAGCCAAGGCCGCGCGCGAAGAGCGCCAGCGCCAGGCCGAAGCGATTGTCGCCGGCGACGCCTTCGTGCAGGACATGGAGCGCACCTTCAATGCGTTCGTCGTGCCCGGCTCGGTCAAGCCGCCGGTGGCCTGACCTGAACTTTATTTCTCACCATCCGACTTATTGGAGAACCGCATCATGATGAAGAACCAGCTCGCAGGCTTGATGAAACAGGCGCAAGCCATGCAGGACAACATGAAGAAGGCGCAGGAGCAGCTGGCCCAGATCGAAGTCGAAGGCCAGTCCGGCGCCGGCCTGGTGAAGGTCACCATGACCTGCAAGAACGACGTCAAGCGCGTCCAGATCGACCCGTCGCTGCTGGCCGACGACAAGGACATGCTGGAAGACCTGGTTGCCGCCGCCTTCAACGACGCCGTGCGCAAGGCCGAAGCCACCGCCGCCGAAAAGATGAGCGGCCTGACCGCCGGCATGCCTGGCCTGCCGCCCGGCTTCAAGATGCCTTTCTAAGAGCGAAAGCCTTAGCGCCCGCATGTCCAAGTCGCTCGACTTCCTGACCGAGGCGCTGCGCCGCCTGCCCGGCATTGGGCCGAAATCGGCCCAGCGCATGGCGTTCCACCTGTTGCAGCACGACCGCGAGGGTGCCGCGATGCTGTCGCGCGCGCTCTACCAGGCCGTCGACACGGTGCACCACTGCGCCATGTGCAATACCTTCGCCGACACCGAGGTCTGCGAGATGTGCGCCGACCCGGAACGCGACCACACCATGCTGTGCGTGGTCGAGACCCCGGCCGACCAGATGATGATCGAGCAGACCCTGACCTACAAGGGCCTGTACTTCGTGCTGATGGGAAGGCTGTCGCCGCTGGACGGCATCGGTCCGAAAGACCTGCACCTGGAAAAGCTGGTCGGCCGCGCGGCCGACGGCGTGGTCGGCGAAGTGGTGCTTGCCACCAATTTCACCAACGAGGGCGAAGCCACCGCCCACTACATCAGCGAGATGCTCAAGGCGCGCGGGCTGAAGGTCAGCCGCCTGGCGCGCGGCGTGCCCGTGGGTGGCGAACTCGAGTACGTGGACGCCGGCACCATCGCGCGCGCCATGCTCGACCGCCGTAACGCATAATCGGTCTCATCCAGTAGCCCCGCGGCGGTGCTCGTCGCGTTTGCGTGCGCGCAATCGATGTTCGGACTCCGCTGCTATCGTGGGCTCACTTCAAGCGGACCGCGTTTATGCATCTCGTCGACATCACCATGTTCTACGCCACCGAAGGCAATGGCGTGAGCACCTACCTGAACGCCAAGGCGCGCTGGCTGGCGCGCCAGCACCGCTGTCGTCATACCATCCTCAGCCCGAACGTCGACAGTGGCGGCGATGCGCCGGCCCTGGTGCGGGTGCCGGCCATGTCGCTGCCGGGTATAAACGGTTTTCGCATGCCCACTTCGGTGCGCGCGCCGGTGCGCCTGCTGCACCAGGCCCGGCCCGACCTGATCGAAGCCGGCGATGCCGGCCACAGCGCCTGGGCCGCCTTGCGCCTGCGCCGCCGCCTCGGCGTGCCGACCATCGCCTTTTACCACTCCGACTTGCCGCGCCTGGTGCGCCCACGCTTCGGCCAGACCGCCGAGGGCGTCACCTGCAAATACCTGGCCCACCTGTACCGCCAGTTCGACCTGGTACTGGCCCCCAGCCGCGTGATGGTCGAGCAGTTGCAGGACATCGGCGTGCACGGCGTGCGCCACCAGCCGCTCGGCATCGACAGCACGGTGTTCCACCCGGCGCGCCGTGTCGAGACCCTGCGCGCCCACCTGCGCTTGCCGGAGAATGCGCGCCTGCTGGTGTATGCCGGGCGCTTCACGCCCGAAAAGAAGCTGCCCCTGCTGATCGATGCCGTGCGCAAGCTGGGCCGTCCTTATCACCTGGTGCTGATCGGCGGCGGCGCCGAACTGCCGCGCTATCCGCAAATCACCTATATCCCTTTCAAGCGCAACCAGCGCCAGCTGGCGCGGTTGCTGGCCAGCTGCGACGTGCTGGTGCACCCGGGCGATTGCGAAACCTTCGGCCTGATCGTGCTCGAAGCCATGGCCTGCGGCTTGCCGGTGGTAGCCACCACCGGCGGCGGCATCGCGGAACTGGTCGACGAGCAGACCGGCGTGCTGGCGGCGCCGAACAAGGTCGACAGCCTGGCCGGCGCCATCGAAGCGGTCTACGAGCGCGATTTGAAGGCGCTCGGCGCCAATGCGCGGCGCAAGGCGGCCGAGTACTACGACTGGGACCAGATCCTGCCGCAGGTGATGCGGCGCTACCAGGCAGTGCTCGGCCAGCGCGAGCGCGGCGAACCCGGCGCCGAGCAAGTCTGTGTGTCGGACTGAACCGGTGACCGTGCAGCACGACCCGAGCCCGGGACCGCCGCCGCTGCTATGCGTCTCGATCCATGACGTCGCGCCTGCCACCTGGGACGATTGCGCACGCCTCGCCACGGCACTGCGCACGGTGGCCGACATTCCTCTGAGCTGGCTGGTGGTGCCGCGCTATCACGACCGTCCCGACAACGACACGGCGATGCGCGCCGGCCTGGATGCGGCGCTGGCGCGCGGCGACGAACTGGTGTTGCACGGTTATACCCATCTGGATACCGAAGCGCGCGCGGGCGGCATGCGCCAGCGTTTCCTGCGCGGCGTCTACACCCAGCGCGAAGGCGAGTTCGCCGCCTTGCCGGCCGCCGAAGCCCGGCGCCGGCTCGAACTGGGATTGGCATGGTTTCGCGCACGCGGCTGGACGGCCAGCGGGTTCGTGCCGCCGGCCTGGCTGATGGGGGAGGGTGCCTGGGAAGCGTTACGCGATTTCCCGTTCGCCTATACGACGACGTTTGCGCGTTTTCACTTGCTGGGTGGTGCGGATGGCCTCGACGCGGCCTTCGGAGGGGAAATAAACGGTGCGCCGGCCGGGAATGTCTATCCGGCCGGCGCACGACTGTCGATCACGCCGGAAGGCCCGGCGCTGTTTGCACCTTCACTGGTCTACGCCGCGCGCAACCGCAGCGGGCGGCTGCTGTCGCTGTTGGCAGCCAGCCTGGCTGCGCGCTGGCAGGCAGGGGCGCCGCTGGTGCGCCTGAGCTTGCATCCGCCCGATGTCCGCCACCCGCGCCTGCTGGCGCATGCGCAGCGGCTGGTGGAACGCTTGCTCACGGCGCGCCAGGCGGTGACCAAGGAACACTGTGCCGGGCTTTACCAGCCACGGCCCCAGAACCCGCCACGCCAACCCGGACCCCAGCCGCCATACGGCCCATAGTTACCGGAGCGCTGGACTTCGTCGCGCGTGCTCAGGCTGATAATGCAGTTACGCCATTGATCCGACTGCTGGGCGTAGCCGAGCCGGTCGCAGGCCGGTCCATACACCTGCATGAGTTCGGCCATTTCGGCTTGTTTACGTGCGGCCTTTTCTTGCGGGGTAGCGCAGGCACTCAGCACGAGCGCTGCGGACAGTACGATGAGGGTACGCATCATTGACTCCTCGTTGATGGTTTGTCCCGAATCCAGACCTGGATTCGAGCTTAGCGCAATCGCCATGACACTGCTCGATCGCCGCCAATCGCGCGGCGCCCGAGTCTGCTTATCGGTAGATGGGAGCGGGTAACGCTTTCTCAAGGGTGGGTTTTCTGGCAAGATGCTCGGCTTAACAATTAGAAACAT
>DAMABW010000244.1:4719-7281 GCA_031999925.1 Massilia sp.
AGAAACATGGAGAGCACATGGGCAAGCGAAGCTGGAAGGCCTGGACGGGATGGATCGCCGGGACCCTGTTGCTGCTCCTGCTGCTCGCGGCCCTGGCCACCTGGCTGGTCCTGCGCGCCAGCCTGGCCCAGCTCGACGGCAACCGCCCCGGCGCCGGTCTGCAGGCGGCGGTCAGCATCGAACGCGACGACATGGGCGTGCCGCTGATCCGCGGCGGCAGCCGGCTTGACCTCGCCTACGCCACCGGTTTCGTGCACGCCCAGGAGCGCTACTTCCAGATGGACTTGCTGCGCCGTACCGCCGCCGGCGAACTGGCCGAGCTGTTCGGCCCGCGCGCGCTGCCGCTGGACCGGGCGCGCCGCCTGCATCGCTTCCGCGCCCGCGCGCAAGCCTCGCTTGCCCTGCTGGCGCCGCAGGAGCGCGCCTTTGTCGACCGCTATGTCGCCGGCGTCAACGACGGCCTGAACGCGCTGAAGGCGCGGCCCTTCGAGTATTTGCTGGCCGGCGCCGCGCCGCAAGCCTGGCGCGCCGAGGATTCGCTGCTGGCCGTCTGGGCCATGTACATCGACTTGCAGGGCAACCAGGAAGGGCGCGAACTGGCGCGCGGCTGGCTGCGCGAACACAGCGACGCGGCCCAGCTGGCCTTCCTCCTGCCACGGGCCTCGCGCTGGGATGCGCCGCTCGACGCCGGCGCCCACCTGGCTCCGGGCGATGCGCCTGTGCCGCCCGGCGCGCCGAACTGGTGGGGCCGCGCCCCGGATGCGCCGCTGCAGCTGGCTTCCAACGCCTTCGTCGATGCGGTCGGCAGCAACAACTACGCCATCGCCGGCAACCGCAGCACGAGCGGCGCCGCGATCGTCGCCGACGACATGCACCTGGGCCTGCAACTGCCGAACATCTGGTACCGGGTCGCGTTGCTGTATCACGACGCGCAGGGCACGCAGCGGCGCCTGGTCGGCGTCACGCTGCCCGGCGCGCCGCCGCTGGTCATCGCCGGCAGCAACGGCCACGTGGCCTGGGGCTTCACCAACAGCTATGGCGACACCCTCGACCTGGTCGAAGTCGGCATCGATCCTGCCCGTCCTGGCGAGGTACGCACGCCGGCGGGCTGGGAGCGCCTGAACGACCATGCCGAGACGATCGCCGTCAAGGGCGCGCCGCCCGAGCGCCTGCTGGTGCGCGAGAGTTCACTGGGGCCACTGCGCGCCGCCGGCGGCAAGCAGTATGCGGTGCACTGGGTGGCGCACCAGCCGCAGTCGGTGAACCTGAACCACCTGAAGCTGGAGGGCGCTCAGTCGCTCGACGCCGCTCTGGCCATCGCCAACACCGACGGCATCCCGGCCCAGAATTTCGTCGGCGGCGACCGTGCCGGGAACATCGGCTGGACCATCGCCGGCATGCTGCCGCGCCGTGCCCAGCCGGGTGACGGCAACAGCTTCCCGCTGGCCGCCGGCGCCGCCGCGCCGCTCTGGCAGGGATTGCTGGCGCCGCAGGATTATCCGCGCGTGGTCAATCCGCCCGAAGGCCAGATCACCACCGCCAACAGCCGCCAACTGGTGGGGCCGGGCGGAGAGCTGCTGGGCGACGGCGGCTACGACCTCGGCCAGCGCAACGCCCAACTGGCCGACCGCGTGCACCGTCTCGGCCAGCGGACCGACGTCGCCAGCGCCTTCCAGGCCGCGCTCGACGACCGCGCACGCTTCATCGCCCTGTGGCGCGAGCGTGCACTGACTGTGCTCGACCCGGCCGCCACCGCCGGTAAGCCGGCCCGCGCCGAGTTCCGCCGCTTGCTGGAATCGAGCTGGAACGGCCGCGCCGACGTCGATTCGGTCGGCTACCGCCTGGCGCGCAATTACATGTGGGCGCTGCACGACATCCTGTTCGCCGGCGTCAACGCGGAACTGGCCAAGCTCGATCCGAAAGCAAGCATGGGCAGCGCCAATCCGCGCTGGCCGGCCGTGCTGGCGCGCCTGCTCGACGCCCAGCCGGCTGGATGGCTGCCGCCAGGCCAAACCAGCTGGCGCGACGTGCAGCTGGCCGCGGTCGACCGCGTCATCGCCGACCTCGACAAGGAAGGGCTGCCGCTGGCAAAAGCCACCTGGGGCCAGCGCAATACCGCGGCGATCACGCATCCGATCGCGCTGGCGGTGCCCGCCCTGGCCGGCTGGCTCGGCATGCCGCCCGACCAGCTGCCGGGCGACGCCCACATGCCGCGCGTGGCCGGGCCGAAGTTCGGCCAGTCCGAGCGCATGACGGTGTCGCCGGGCCGCGAGGAAGAGGGCTTGTACAACATGCCCGGCGGGCAGAGCGGGCATCCGCTGTCGCCCTGGTTCCGGCGCGGGCACGACGAGTGGGTGAAGGGGAAGCCGCTGCCGCTGTTGCCGGGCGTGGCGCGGCATACGCTGACCTTGACGCCGCAGGAGTAGCAAGCCTCAACTCGACGGCAGCACCAGGCGCAGCTTGCCGAGCATCTGGGTGATGGTCTCGGCCGTCGACGGATGGCCCAGGAAGTAGCCCTGCACCATGTCGCAGCCATATTCCTGGAGCAGCCCCAGCTGTTCA
>DAMABW010000245.1:0-3654 GCA_031999925.1 Massilia sp.
AGTACGCCCATCCGGCTTATCTAGGAGTTCAAGTTGCATTTGTGAATAATACGGTCTGTCAATCATAATTTCTTCGCCCAGCCTCCAGCAGGGGGAACTGTGCCCGATCCCATCTGAAGTTCAGGTCCTGCCTTCATCCTACATTTCAGTAGTATCGTCGATCTGAAAAGTTTGGGTGGGAGGCAGTGAACACCGTCCGAGTGTCCCTGGCGTTTACGGTTTAGTGCGTTTCGGGCGAAGTACGTTGGCAATGACGGAGACATGGCTTAAGTACGCCTAACAAAATCCCTTGGCGTACCTTTAACAGATGAGTGCGCACGCTAGCGAACGAAAGGCTTGATGGATGCCGGCTCGCCGCGAATTGCGAATGCGCAGTCTGCGGAAACCGTGTAGCCACCCAAGAGTGCGTTCAACGACCCAACGCGCCGGTCAGTCGTTCGAGTGATTCCGCGCCGTGGCGTGCGACTCGTGTTGGATCCCTCGCCTGCGCAGCCAAGCCCGATGTGCTCTTGAAACGTAGGCGCGATCAGTATGCACCTTACCTTAGACGTTTGCGCGCGCGACCAAGCAGCCCTTTAAAGGCTGGGATGCTCGGCGGAAGCACCTTTGGCAAAAGCAGATCATGGAGGCCTTTACCTTGCTGTTCGGACAGGACTGGCGAGTGCGCGAGCTGACCGAACATTACTACTACGGGTCGGACCCTCAGCCACAAGACCGCGTCGAGCTCGTCGCTACCATCACGGATATCCTGGCGAGCTAAGATGTAGCAATCTTGGCAACACAGCGTATCCACACTCGGGCATCGATGCGCGCACCTCAACCCCTCCCTCCGGCCCCGCCCTGCCATCAAGTCCGAACCGTACTGACACGCGTGAACAGCTGCGCCTTCAGCCACTGGCGCACACGGCCCGTGTTTGCCTCGAACGGCAGATGAAAGAAGTAACCACCGACCACGAGCACCAGGAACATCGCCACATACACGAGGTAATGGGACAGGATGTGGGGCGAGAGCTTGCTGGTACCGAGCAGCGACGGCATCAGGTACACCATCACGAGAATCAGCGGGACGTGCAGCACATACAGGGTAAAGGAGAAATCGGCGAAGAATTTCCCGGTGCAGTCCAACCGGTCCAGCTTGGGAGAAGGCTGGCGTTTGAACTGCATGCTGGACAGGAACAGTCCGAAGAGTAAGCTAAACATTAGAAATTGGGGATAGCTTTCCAGATTAAATTCGTTTGTGCCCTTCAGGCGGATGAGGACGGCGCTGCCGGTAGCCAGGATCAGCAGTGTCCACCGCAGAACCGGTCCTGCCTCGATCTTGACCCGCGAGAAGGCGACGCCGAGCAGCCAGATCGAGAAGTACAGGATGATCTCGGGCGTGACCAGTTGGACGATGGCGCCGATCGCCAGCAGCGCCGAAGCCCGCCACGCGATCGATCTGCCTCGAAACACCAGTACCAGCAGCGGGAACAGCACGTAATACCAGGTCTCGTTGGCCAGGCTCCACAGCGGGAAGTTCTCGCCGAACGAAGGCACGAGGATCGTCTGCAGGCCAAACATGTTGCCGATGAAGGCGCTGACCGAATACGGGTTGTCTGCCGAAAACGAGACCCGGGCCGGATCGACCACGCCGACGACGACGCCCGCAAGCAGCGCGACCACGAAGGTCGGCACCAGCACGACCCACAGGCGCGAAACCCGATCGACCGCGTAATACTGGAGCGCACGCTCCGAGTCCATCTTGTTGAGGAAACTTCCGCCGACCAGCCAGCCACTGAGCACGAAGAAAACCATCACGGCCAGGTAAGCGAAACCCGTGCTGAATGCCAGCCCCACGAAGAACACGGGTGGGTTCGCCACCTCACCGAAGCCAGGATAAGTCATGGCACGCAGATGCGCCGCGGCCACCTCCAACGCCGCCCATCCCCTGAACAGCGAGATCAACATCGAATGCCAGCTGTCTTCCTGCAGGTTTGTTTTCTTCAGTATCGTGATTTTCGGCATGACCGCCGCTCCTTAGTGAACAAGTTCGGAGTGACGATATAACCCAACCGAAGTTGATATTCTGAGCAGTCCCAAGCTGCAGGGCTTTGACAGAGCCAAGCACCCAAAAACGCGATGCCGCGATGCATGTTCTTGTATCGCGGCACCAAGCGTCTACTGTCCTCCTCGTCTTCAGGCGGCCCTTGTTACTTGGCTGTTCCGCGCAGACGCAGCGCGTTGGTGATAACGGAAACCGAACTCAGGCTCATCGCCAGCGCCGCAATCATCGGCGACAGCAGACGGCCGGTGAATGGGTAGAGCAGTCCTGCGGCCAGGGGAATGCCGAGTGCGTTGTAGACAAACGCGAAGGCCAGGTTCTGCCGCATGTTGCGTACCGTTTGCAGCGACAGCAGGCGCGCCCGCGCGATGCCGCGGAGGTCGCCCTTCACCAGCGTGACGTGCGCGGAGTTGATGGCAACGTCGGTGCCGGTCCCCATCGCGATGCCGACATTGGCCTTGGCCAGCGCCGGCGCATCGTTGATGCCGTCACCGGCCATCGCGACCGTCTTGCCTTGCGCCTGCAGGCGTTCGACCAACGCCAGTTTGTCCTGCGGCTTGACCTCGCCATAGACTTCCGCGATGCCCAGTTTTGTGCCCACCGATTTCGCGGTAGTGAGGCCGTCGCCGGTCGCCATCACGACCGTGATCCCGGCCTCCTTCAATGTAGCCAGCGCTTCCGGGGTAGTCTGCTTGATCGGATCGGATACGGCGACAAGTCCCAGGAGCTGGCGGTCCGCCGCCAGGTACATGACGCTTGCGCCTTCGAGACGCAAGCTTTCCGCCTGGTCTGCGAGCGGTTGCCATGCGACCTTTTCGATATCCATGAGCGCGGTGTTGCCCAAGGCGATATGCTTACCTTCGACCACTCCGCGCACGCCGATGCCGCTGGAGGACTCGAAGGTCTCCGGCTTTGCCAGAGCCAGTCCGCGGTTGCGCGCCTCGGTGACGATCGCGTGGGCCAGCGGGTGTTCGCTGCCCTGGTCGATGCTGGCGGCAATCCGCAGAACTTCCTGCTCGTTCACGCCCGGGGCTGCGGCAGCGGAGTGAAACGCGGGCTTGCCTTCGGTGAGCGTGCCGGTCTTGTCGACGATCAGCGTATCGACCTTGCGCAGGCCCTCGATGGCGGCCGCATCACGGAACAGGATGCCCTGCGTGGCCCCACGGCCAGTCGCTGCCATGATCGACATTGGCGTCGCCAACCCGAGTGCGCATGGACAGGCGATGATCAGCACGGAGACCGCGTTGACGAAGCCGTATACCCAGCTCGGTTCCGGCCCGAAAAAACCCCAGCCAAGCAGCGTCAGCACGGCGATGGCCACCACGATCGTCACGAAGTAGCCGGCAACCACGTCCGCCAGGCGCTGCATTGGTGCACGTGAGCGCTGTGCCTGCGCCACCATCTGGACGATTTGCGACAGCATCGTCTGCGCCCCCACCTTTTCCGAGCGGATGACCAGGCTGCCGCTGGTATTGATGGTGGCGCCGATCGCCTTGTCGCCTGGTCGCTTGGTAACGGGCAGCGGCTCGCCGGTCAGCATGGATTCATCGACCGCGCTTTCGCCTTCAAGGACGACGCCGTCGACAGGGACCTTTTCCCCGGGACGCACGCGC
>DAMABW010000245.1:3664-7273 GCA_031999925.1 Massilia sp.
CCGACGTGGACATGGGTCAGTGGAATGTCTTCTTCGCTGCCGTCGGCATTAATGCGGCGCGCCGTCTTCGGCGCCAGGCCAAGCAGAGATTTGATCGCCGCAGATGTCTGGGAGCGCGCACGCAGTTCCAGAATCTGGCCCAGCAGGGTCAACGAAATGATGACTGCGGCCGCCTCGTAGTAGACCCCGATACGCCCGTGCATCAGGAAAGTACGCGGAAAGAGCCCCGGTGCCACGGTCGCGACCACGCTGTAGCCGTAGGCTGCTGCGACGCCGAGTCCGATCAGCGTCCACATATTGGGGCTGCGATTGCGCAGCGACTGCACGCCCCGAGCGAAGAACGGCCACCCGGCCCACAGCACGACCGGCGTACTCAGGACGAGCTCGATCCAGCTCTGTCCCGGCAGGCCAGCCTGGAAAATTCGGTGTCCGGCCATCGCAAGCACCGTCACGATGACTGTCAGCGGCAGGGTCCACCAGAAACGGCGCCTGAAATCCACCAGCTCCGGGTTTTCTTCTTCATCCAGCGACGGCAGCATAGGCTCGAGCGCCATGCCGCAGATCGGACAGTTGCCGGGCTGGGGCTGCCGGACTTCCGGGTGCATCGGGCAGGTGTAGATCGTACCTTCCGGTGCGGCAGGCGCCGGCTCAGGCTTGGCGCCGCCGGTGTACTGCTGGGGCGCCGTTCGGAACTTGTCCATGCATTTCGTGCTGCAGAAGTGATAGGTCGCCTCTTCGTACCGGATTTCTTTGGCTGGGTCGGCGCCGACTTTCATTCCGCAGACCGGGTCGGTGAATGGCTTCTCGTCGCCCCCGTTCCCATGGTGGGCGCCGTGCCCTGAGCCATGGTCGTGATGATGTTTGTGTCCCTCGTGATCGTGATGCGACAGGTCGTTCATATTGGAATCTTTCCTGGTCTCGTACATCGAAACTTGCTTCTACCGCGAAGTCTGTGTGTGCCGGGATTTCTTCGGCACACATTCTTGCTCAGGACCGCGGGGCTTGACTCGCCGGATATCCGGCAGCGGTGACGGCTTCTGCGATTGCATCCGCCGATTCCCCACTTTCCACCTGAACCAGGCGGTCTTTGAGCAATACCTCGACTTTTGCCTCGGGATCCAGTGCCTGCACGGCACGGGTAACCCGGGCGGCGCAACCACCGCATGACATCTTTTCCACCTTCAGCGTATGCATAGCGTACCTCCTGTTTGATAAGTCTGTAGGTACTGTAAACCTTCCCATCATCGGAAGGTCAAGCGCCATGAGCGGCGATCGTCGGTCGTTTTCGCCAGACCTTCATTGCCGCCGCACGGCTTGGCGATGCGGCGGCGCTGGAAAGTCATCAACGTAAGGACCGTCGCTTAGAACTCGTAGTCCTTCCGCTTGTCACCCGTCATCGGAATGAAGCCGCAGTCCGAATATTTCTTGCACAACATCTCGCGCATATCGTTGATGCCGTTCTTCTGGACAATCACGATGTTTTCGCAGTAGCGCTGCAAGCCGTCATGGTTGAGATCGCTCTTGACCGTGCAATGCAGGCTGGGCGCAAGGGCGCTCAGATGGTGATTGCTGAACGTGCGCAGGAATACCTGATTGAATTGGGCTCCTGCCGGGGTAGCCTCGAGCATGGCGATCATGCGCCGCCCGTCCGGCGTTAGCTGGGGCTGGTATTGGATACCGTACCACTCCCTGAGCATGCGCAGAGCGCGGCCGATTTCTTCGCGCTGCTCCCGGTTGCCCATCCGGGCCATCGACCTGATCTCGTCGTCGCTCGCCTTCGCCGGCGTTGCCCCAAAGCCCGGTGTGGCCGATGTCCCTTCCTGCGGCGCGACGACCTGCGGATCGCGCATCGGATCCGTGCCTGCGGCAAGCTCGGTGATGCGAAGCGCCGAGTAATGGTGGTTGACGATGAAGACGAGGTAGTTCTTCTCGAACTGGGCGGTGTTGCCCCTGCCAGGGCCATCCGCATGTGCCGTGCCGGCCGAGACGGCAAGAATACCCAGGCCGAGCGCGACGCGGCGAGCCAGGGCACGCGATTGTGCCGTAAAGGAAAAACGGTTCAGTTTCAGGGTCTGTGCTTTCATGTCATGCTCCTTGATAGTGGTGAAGTGGTCTATCGGGGTCTTGCTCATGCGCGGTACCGCCGCGCCCGGCGCGCAAACGCTGCTGCAGCCAAACCTGTCAGCAGGATCGCGTGGGAGGATGGTTCGGGGACTGGCACGACACTGTCACGGGTCGCCAGGACGACATTGTTTGCCGTCGCCCAGTAGACGTTGCCTTGCTCGCTGATCGTACGCAGTGTGATTTCGGTGAGCGCCGTGGTCGAAATGAATCCGAAGAACGCGCTCAGGGCCGAGCCGTCGAGGGTGTAAGCGATCCTATCGGCGCCGCTGGCGGCTGTAAGCTCGATGGTGCGGCCGGGCACGAACGCACCGTAGGCGTCGGTTGCAAAGAAGCTGCCCCCGAAGCCGAAGACATTCGGCGCAAATTCGCGGAAAGTGAGCACATCGCTTGCCATCGTCGACGTCAGGAAGGTGTCGCCGTTAAATGTCGCCGGATAGAAGCCGGCATCGCTCGGACCTGCAGCGACGCGGTAACTGTAGGAGCCTGCCGTGCGCTGCAGCTCGCCTTCGATCTGGCTCGCCTCGAGGTTCTCGAAGTCATCGGTACCGGACCCGGTCGTCGCGGCGCCGAACGCCGCGCGGTCGTGGACGAGAAGAATGTCGGCATAGGCCGGCGTGGCTATCGGTAGAACAAGCGCGGCAATGACTGCCGCCCCAGGAAGAAAATGGTTGCGCTTCATGTAACCCCCATTGATTGTGAGTTTTCTTGGACGAACACGTTCGCGCCGGCGTCCCAAGGCACGTCAGCTGTGTGTTGTCGAGGTCATGACGTCGGTGGCGCGCCGCCGAATAGTGCGTGGGTGCATTCCAGGCAGGCGGCGGCGCTGTCGCTCAGGCGCGCGGAGGGGGATCGGGAACAGCCGGGGTATGGCTGGAGAAAGCTGCAGTCGGCTTGGCCCAGTCCTGAAGGATCGGCACGGGTGATGCCACTTCTGCTGCAGCCGGCAAAGGGGCAAATGGAACCACGAACTTTGCGCAGCATTGAGGCTTTGCCAGGCAGCAGCATTCGTCACCATCGGGAGCCTGGGTATCGCCCATCTCGACGCATGCTTCTGTCTGGGAGTGGTGTCCGACGTCAAGCATGGAGCAGGTGACTGCCGCGGTGGCGTACCCGTGGTACCCAACCATCAGACAAAGCAAATACATCACCAGTGTGCGTAGCGCAGCCATGCAAAAACTCTAACAGTACTGGCGACGCTGGCGTGCACGATACCGTCTGGAAAACGGTACTCGTAGGTTTCGGGAGCTGGGAACGGCAGCGCAGCCTGTGAGCCGTGCTGCCGGGACCAGTTACTTATTTTCCGGATGCCTGGTGCTTGGCCAGCCAGTCGTCGAGCTTCTTGATTTCCTTGGTCTGATCGGAAACGATCTTCTTGGCCATCTGCTTGAGTTTCGCGTCCTTGCCCTTCTCGAGCTCAGCGCGGGCCATATCGATACCGGGCTGGTGGTGCGAACGCATCATCATCGCAAAAGCATGGTCGTGGTC
>DAMABW010000246.1:0-7251 GCA_031999925.1 Massilia sp.
CTGGTCGAAAGCCACCAAGCTGGGCTCGCGCTACGAAACCACGGCCGGCACCCTGCCGGGCCAGCAGGACTTCCTGAACTTCAGCGGCTTCAACGGCGCCAACGTCACCGAAGTGAAGTACACCCCGGGCCTGAACTACGCCGACCGCGGCGCAGTCAAGCTGACCGACACCATGGGCTGGTCCGGCGGCGCCGCATCGCCGCAGGCAGGCTATCTCGGCCAGCCTTACGTCGAGGACGAAGTCAAGGCGATCCGCCTGTCGGCCAAGAAGGCCATGGAATGGGGCCCGCTGGTCGCCACCACCTACGGCTTCAACTTCACCGCGCGCGACAAGGCGCGTAGCGGCCAGGATGGTCGCCTGGTGATCATCGGCGGCGACCCGAACGGCTTCGCCGACGTACCTGGCGGCGGCGTCGCACCGGCCGGTGCCTCGGGCTTCAACGTCGTGACCTGGGACCCGCGCGGCTCGCTCGGCACCGTCTACCAGCTGGCGCCGAAAGTCGACGCCGACATCCTGAACAAGTTCTGGGATGTGAAGGAACGCATCTCGACCGCCTACGTCATGGGTGACCTGGACGGCGAGGCATTCGGCCTGAACTACCGCGGTAACGTCGGCGTGCAGGCTATCCACACCGACCAGACCGGCGGCGGCTACCAGATCGACAACGGCCTGTGCACCGGCAACACCGTCGAAACCTGCCCTGGCAAGCGCGTCACCGACGGCGAGAAGTACTGGGATGTCCTGCCGAGCATGAACCTGTCGTTCGACCTGGGTAACGAGCAGCAGTTGCGCCTGGGCCTGGCCAAGGTCGTGTCGCGCGCCAACCTGGACGACCTGCGCGCCGGTTCGAACGTCACCCTGGGTAACCTGCAGGGCGTGTCGATCCTGACCAGCAGCGGCGGCAACCCGCACCTGAAGCCGTTCCGCGCCAAGGCCTTCGACCTGTCGTACGAGAAGTACTTCGGCAACAAGGGCTACATCAGCGCCGCGTTCTTCTACAAGAAGCTCGATACCTACATCTTCCGTACCTCGCGCTTCTACGACTTCGCCGACACCATCACCCCGGGCACCTCGCTGCCGCTGACGGGTGAGTACGCAGGCTCGACCATCGGCCGCCTGACCGAACCGCTGAATGGCAGCGGCGGCAACATCAAGGGCTACGAACTGGCGGTCAACCTGCCGTTCTCGATGATCAGCCCTTACCTGGACGGCTTCGGCGCCCTGGTCAACCACTCGGATACCAAGAGTGGCATCAACCTGCCGCGCGAAGGCTTCGCCAACGTGACCGGCAGCGGCATCAGCATCCCGCTGCCTGGCCTGTCGCGCAAAGTGTCGAACCTGCGCCTGTACTACGAGAAGAACGGCTTCCAGGTGGCTGCCGCGGCGCGCAAGCGTTCGAACTTCCTGGGCCAGGTGTCGGACTACCAGGACAACACCCAGCTGACCTTCATCAAGGGTGAGACCATCGTCGACCTGCAGGCGTCGTATGAAATCCAGAGCGGCTGGCTGAAGGGCACGAGCCTGTTCGTCCAGGCCCAGAACTGGAACAACGCACCGTTCCTGGAGTACACCGACGACGAAAACAACCCGACCAACCGCGTCGACTACGGCCGCACGTATCACTTCGGCGCCAGCTACAAGTTCTAATTATCTAGACTTGTACTGCGACTGAACTGAGTTACAGTAACGACCCCTGCCGGGCTTTCGCCTGCCAGGGGTCGTTTTTTTGACCTGAGCGAACACACCATGCAGAACGCACCACTCAAGGACATCGTCATCGTCGGCGGCGGCACCGCCGGCTGGATGACGGCCGCCGCACTCTCGACCATCCTCGATGGCCGCTACAACATCCGCCTGGTCGAATCCGACGAGATCGGCATCGTCGGCGTTGGCGAAGCGACCATCCCGATGATCCAGCGTTTCAACCGCGTGCTCGGCATCGACGAGGCCGAATTCATGCGCGAGACCCAGGGCAGCTTCAAGCTCGGCGTCGAGTTCGTGAACTGGGGCCGCAAGGGCGAGCGCTACATGCACGGCTTCGGGCGCCTGGGCCAGGACCTGGCCACCGTGCCCTTCGAGCAGTACTGGCTCAAGATGCGCGCGCTGGGCAAGGCGGCGCCGCTGGAGGAATACTCGATCGCGCGCATGGCGGCGAAAGCCGGCAAGTTCATGCCGGCGCGCCACGACGTGCCGAATTCGCCGCTGGGCGACATCGCCTACGCCTACCATTTCGACGCCAGCCTGTATGCGCGCTACCTGCGCAAACTCTCCGAAAAGCGCGGCGTGACGCGCATCGAAGGCAAGATCGTGCGCGCCAGCCAGCGCCCCGGCGATGGCTACGTCGACGCGGTGGAATTGGAAAACGGCACGCAGGTGGCCGGGGACCTGTTCATCGACTGCTCGGGTTTCCGCGGCCTGCTGATCGAACAGGCCCTGCACACCGGCTACGAGGACTGGAGCGGCTGGCTGCCGGCCGACCGCGCCCTGGCCGTGCCTTGCGAGTCGGTGAAGACCATGACGCCGTTCACCCGCGCCACGGCCCACCAGTCGGGCTGGCAATGGCGCATCCCGCTGCAGCACCGCACCGGCAACGGCCATGTGTACTGCAGCCGCTACATCAGCGACGACGAAGCGGCGGCGACCTTGTTGGCGAATCTGGACGCACCAGCCCTGGCCGACCCGCGCCTGATCAAGTTCCAGACCGGGATGCGCAAGCAAGCCTGGAACCGCAACGTGATTGCCGTCGGCCTGGCCGGCGGCTTCCTCGAGCCGATCGAATCGACCAGCATCCACCTGATCCAGTCGGCGATTTCCCGCCTGATCGAGTTCTTCCCGGACCGCGGCTTCCAGGACGTCGAGCGCGCCGAGTTCAACCGCCAGTCGCGCTTCGAGTACGAGCGTATCCGCGATTTCATCGTGCTGCACTACCACCTGAACCAGCGCACCGACTCGCCGTACTGGCTGGCCTGCGCCAACATGGCCATTCCCGACACCCTGCGCCAGAAGATGGACTTGTATCGGGCACGCGGCAAGGTGGTGCGCGTGGACAACGAATTGTTCTCGGAAGTCGGCTGGATCCAGGTGCTGGAAGGGCAGAACATGCCCGTGAACGCGTATAATCCGCTGGTCGACGTGCAATCGGAGGCCGACATCGCCGATTACCTCGACAGCGTGCGCGGCGTGATCGCCAAGTGCGTGAGCGTGATGCCGACCCACGAGGAATACATCGCGCGTCATTGCGCGGCGCCGAAAATGTAGTTTTTCGCCCTGCCGGCGACCGGTTTCATATGCAGCCCCTTGCGCAAGGCGCACGGGGCTTTTTTGTCGTTGTTTTCCCGGTTTTGTTAATTGTGTCCGTCCGTTCCCGGCGAGGGAGTAAACTGGCGGTTTAGTATTGTTTTTCGAAAGTCATCCATGTCCGACACCCCTATCCCATCGTTTTCCGACCTGAACATCCCGGCGCCCATCCTCAAGGCGCTGAAGGACGTCGGCTACGAGACGCCGTCGCCGATCCAGGCCGCCACCATCCCCCTGCTGATGGAAGGCCGCGACGTGCTGGGACAGGCGCAAACCGGCACCGGCAAGACCGCCGCGTTCGCGCTGCCGGTGCTGTCGCGCATCGACACCAAGCAGACCGCGCCCCAGGCGCTGGTGCTGGCGCCGACGCGCGAGCTGGCGATCCAGGTTGCCGAAGCCTTCCAGACCTACGCCACGCACATGAAGAATTTCCATGTGCTGCCGATCTACGGCGGCCAGAGCTACGGCCCGCAGCTGCAGGCGCTGCGCCGCGGCGTGCAGGTCATCGTCGGCACCCCGGGCCGCGTGATCGACCACATCGAAAAGGGCTCGCTCGACTTGTCGCAGCTGAAGACCCTGGTGCTGGACGAAGCCGACGAAATGCTGCGCATGGGCTTCATCGACGACGTCGAACAGATCCTGCAGCAGATTCCGGACGAGCGCCAGATCGCGCTGTTCTCGGCCACCATGCCGCCGGCGATCAAGCGCATCGCCAAGACCTACCTGCGCGACCCGAGCGAAGTGACCGTCGCCGCCAAGACCGGCACCGCCGAGAACATCACCCAGCGCTACTGGCTGGTGGCCGGCATGCAGAAGCTCGACGCGCTGACGCGCATCCTGGAAGCCGAGCCGTTCGACGGCATGATCATCTTCGCCCGCACCAAGCTCGGCACCGAAGAGCTGGCGACCAAGCTGCAAGCCCGCGGCTTCGCGGCCACCGCCATCAACGGCGACATGGCCCAGCAGCAGCGCGAGCGCACCATCGAGCAGCTCAAGAACGGCAAGATCGACATCCTGGTCGCCACCGACGTCGCCGCGCGCGGCCTGGACGTCGAGCGCATCAGCCACGTGATCAACTACGACGTGCCGTCGGACCCGGAAAGCTACACCCACCGCATCGGCCGCACCGGCCGTGCGGGCCGCAGCGGCGACGCGATCCTGTTCATCACCCCGCGCGAGCGCGGCCTGCTGAAAGCCATCGAGCGCGCCACGCGCCAGCCGGTGTCGCCGCTGACGCTGCCGACTGTGAAGGCCGTGAACGATGTGCGCATCGCCAAGTTCAAGGACCAGATCACCGCGACCCTGGAAGCGGGCGGCCTGGAACAGTTCCGCGAGCTGATCGAGGAATACGAGCGCGAACAGAACGTGCCGGCGGTGGACATCGCCGCCGCCCTGGCCAAACTCGGCCGCGGCGACGTGCCGCTGCTGCTGGAAAAGCCGGACCGCGAAGCCCGTCCGTCGACCTGGGAAGACCGTCCGGCACGCACCGACTTCGTCGAGCGCCTGCCGCGCGCGCCGCGTGACGCCGGCTGGGAAGAGCGCCCGGCACGTGCGCCGCGTGAGCCGGGCTTCCGCAAGGAGCGCGTGATGCGCGAACCGGAACCGGGCATGGCCACCTACCGCATCGAAGTTGGCCATGCGAATGGCGTCAAGCCGGGCAACATCGTCGGCGCGATTGCCAACGAAGGCGGCATCGAGTCGAAGTACATCGGCCGCATCGAGATCTACGACGACTTCACCACGCTGGACCTGCCGAACGATTTGCCGAAGGACCTGGTGGACCATCTGAAGACCGTGTGGGTGGCCGGCCAGCAGCTGAACATCACGCGCGATGGCGAAGAAGCGCCGGCGCCGAAGAAGGCGGCCGGGCCGAAGAAGTCGTTCGGTGCCGAGCGCCGCATGGCGGAGAAGCCTGGCTTCAAGAAGCCACGCAAGTCCTGATGGTTGCGGCGTTGCCGCAATAGGGTAGGGTGGACGGGTTGCCCGTCCACGCGTTCAGCGAACGTTGGCATTATCGGCTGTTATTCAGGCTCCTGGCCTGTGAAACCGTAGGGTGGGCCGGGCCGCGCAAGGCACTCCGTGCCCACGCGGTACGTGTTCGTCCGCAAGTCCGCTGCAGAAACGACTCGCTCCGAGACGTTCGCCATCATCGTTGCGCTAACGATGTTCTCCTGGATGCTCCGCCATATGAAAACGGCCCGGACGAATGCCGGGCCGCGTATGTTCGTCGTTCCGCGTGGGCACGGGGTGCCCACCCTACGTCAATGCGCCGTCGCCAACGCCGGCTTGGCCTGATGCACACTGGCCCCATCCTTCACCAGCAGCCACAGCACGCTCGACACCGCCAGGCAGCCGCCGCAAATCAGGAACAGGACACTCTTGTCCGCCGCGTCCTTCAGCACGTAGCCGACCACCGTGGTCGCCAGTTGCGGCAACACCACCGACAAGTTGAACAGTCCCATGAAGTAGCCCATGCGGCGCTTGTCGACCTTTTCGCTCATGATCGCGAACGGCAAACTGACCACCGCCGCCCAGCCGATCCCCACCACCGCCATCAGCACGTACAGCGACGCCGGCGAGCGCGCGAACAGCGCGATGCCGAAGTAGGCAAGCGCCATGATGCCGATGCAGGCAGCCTGGGTGCGCACGCGGCCGATGCGCGCGCCGAGCGGCGCCAGCACCAGGGCCGGCAGCACGAAGCCGACCACGTTCATGATCGCGAACGAAATCGCGATCAGGTGGCCCGACTGCGCCGCCGATTCGGCAACCGTGGCGCCAGGGGCGACCACGTGCTGCTGGATGAAGGAAATGATGTAGACGAACATCGCCTGCACACCGAACCAGCTGAAGGCGTGCGCCGTCCACAGCTTCCACAGCTGCGGCCAGTCCGTGGTCGTGGACCCGGTAGCGGCGGTGGCGGCTTCCCTGGTCTCGGGCGCCAGTTCGCGCGGCTCCTTGATCAGGAAGACCGGCACGATCGAGAACAGCAGCACGATCACCACGCCCACCGAGATCAGCGCGTAGTTGTCGATGTAGGCGCCGATCAGGTAGGCCGTCACGCCCCAGAAGCCGGAAATGGTCTGCATCCAGGTATAGCCGCGGGTGCGGGCATCGCCTTCCGGCGTGACGTCGGCGATGATCGAGCGGGTCGGGTTGAAGCTGATGTTGATCGACAAATCCAGTGTCAGGGCGACGATCACGGCGATCACCAGCAAATTGGTTACGCCCAGCAAATCGGCCACCACCTCGATGCGCGGCAGCAGGAACACCGACAAGGCGGCGAGGGTGCCGCCGATCAGGATGAAGGGCCGGCGCCGCCCGCCCCAGAACCAGGTCTTGTCGCTGATGAAGCCGATGATCACCTGGCCCAGGATGCCGGCCAGCGGGCCTGCGGCCCAGACGATGCCGATCTCGTGGATGTCCAGGTGGTACTTGGTGCTCAGCAGCCAGCTGAGCGCGGAAATCTGGATGCACAGGGCGAAGCCCATGGCCGTGGCCGGCAAGCTGGCCAATGCGTAGAATGGATTGCTCAGCCGGCGCTGCATATCGAGCATGGTGTCTCCTGCTTTGTTATCAGTTGTGTTATTTGACTACAAAAGCCTGCCGTGATTGGGCAGACATGCCGATTCTACTATGTTGGTGTGTGATTGACACTCGGAAAACACCATGTTATTTTGCTACAAATTATCCTGCAACCAGCCCGTCCACATGGCCTCCCGGACGGGAACGCTCCCCGCCACCATCCACCTGCCGCGCTGACCTGCCGGCATCGGGCCATGGCGCAGCGTTTGCCACATACAGAGAGCCCGGTTTCAAGGCCGGGCCGCTTGGGGACAAAGATGGACATGCACACCACCGCGCTCAAGAAGCCACGCCTGTCGTTCTGGCAGCTGTGGAACATGAGCTTCGGCTTCTTCGGCATCCAGTTCGGCTTCGCGCTGCAGAATTCGAAC
>DAMABW010000247.1:0-7211 GCA_031999925.1 Massilia sp.
GGCGCTCCCGCCTATGCGCTGTCGCCGCGCCACCAGCTGGCACAGTACGCCGCGACCGGCTGCCTGAATACGACCTATTACGCCGACGCCCATGCGCAACTGGCGACCGTGCTCGAACTGTGCCGCCAGGTCGATGCCACCTTCATCGCCCAGACCGCGGTGTATTTGCGCGAACGCGGCTATATGAAGGACATGCCTGCGCTGCTGGTCGCCGTATTGGCCGGCCAGGGCGCCGAGGAACTGCGGCCCGCCTTCACGCGTGCAATCGACAACGGCAAGATGCTGCGCAATGTCGTGCAGATCCTGCGCTCCGGCGCGGTCGGCCGCAAATCGCTGGGATCGCGTCCGAAAAAACTGGTGCAGGAATGGCTGAACAACGCCACCGAAGCCCAGTTGCTCGCCGCCGCGGTCGGCACGGCGCCGTCCCTGGCCGACGTCGTGAAGATGGTGCACCCGAAACCGGCGCAAGCCTGGCGCGCCGCCTTCTTTGCCTGGCTGATCGGCCGTCCATACGACGCGAAGGATTTGCCGCCGCTGACCGCCGCCTTCGAAGCCTACAAGGCCGACCGCGCCGCGCCGCTGCCGAAGGTGCCGTTCCAGATGCTGAGCGCACTCGACTTGTCGGCGCAGGAGTGGGCGAAGATCGCCCGCAACGGCGGCTGGCACATGGTGCGGATGAATCTGAATACCTTTGCGCGCCACGGTGTGTTTGCCATCGACGGTATGACGCAATCGATTGCCGAGCGCTTGCGCGACCGCGCAGCGATTGCGCAGGCGGGCGTGTTTCCTTATCAGTTGATGGCGGCGCGCCTGGCCGCATCGGACGCGGTGCCGGCGGCAGTGCGGCTGGCCCTGGACGATGCGCTCGACATCGCGCTGGAGAACGTCCCGGCCATCGCGGGCCGCGTGGTGGTCTGCGCTGACGTATCGGGTTCGATGCATTCGCCGGTTACCGGCAGACGCGGCTCGGCGACGTCCGTCATGCGCTGCATCGACGTGGCCGGCCTGGTGGCCGCCGCCATGCTGCGCAAGAACCCGGATGCGCTGGTGCTGCCGTTTGCAACCGAGGTGGTGAACTGCCGCCTGCATCCGTCCGACACCGTGATCACGAATGCGCAGAAACTGGCGGCCCTGGGCGGTGGTGGCACGAACTGCAGCGCGCCGCTGGCCTGGCTGAACGACAAGCGGGTGGCGGCGGACCTGGTGGTCTTCGTATCGGATAACGAGTCGTGGCTGGATTCACGCCCGCGCGCCACCGCCACCATGCAGGCCTGGTCGGCATTCAAGCGGCACAATCCGCGTGCGCGCCTGGTCTGCATCGACTGCGCACCGAATGCGACGACCCAGGCATGCGAACGCGACAACATCCTGAACGTCGGCGGTTTTTCCGACGACGTGTTCCGGATGGTCGCCGCCTTTGCCGCCGGCCGGCTCGATGCGGGCCACTGGGTTGGCGCAATCGAGGCGGTCAGCCTGGCGCAGCACTGACAGAAGTACCCCTTTCGAGCCGGCAGGAATGCGGATGCGACTACATCACCATTGTCGACAGACGTCGCATCCATCCTGGTCCTGCCGGCTCACCTTTTTCGATGAATGCAGGTGGAATTACATGGATAGAGCGCTGGAGCCGTCTCCAGAGGTCCCCGGTTCAAGCCCGGGCAGGCGCAAGCCGAGTAGCTCAGGCAGTACGAATTTCACCACTCCTTGTCATCGCTTTTTTTTACATCGTGGAGAAGAACATGAACAAACAAGAATACGATCTGATGCAAGTGCAGGGCGGCGCCCCGATCAAGATGTGGACCCGCGGCGTGCCGGTGGAAGAGTCGGCAAAACAGCAGCTGGCCAACACCGCGCAAATGCCCTTCGTGTACAAGCACATCGCGGTCATGCCGGATGTGCATCTGGGTAAAGGCTCGACCATCGGCACCGTGGTGCCGACCCTGGGCGCGGTGATTCCTGCCGCGGTCGGCGTGGACATCGGCTGCGGCATGATGGCGGCGAAGACCACGCTCACGGCGAACGACCTGCCCGACAGCCTGGGCACGCTGCGCAGCGCCATCGAGCGCGCCATCCCGCACGGCATGTCGCCGAAGACGCGCAATTACCGTGGCCGCGACGAAGGTTCCTGGCATACGCCGCCGGCGCCGGTCGATGCCGCCTGGGCCCAGCTGAAGGGCGAATTCGATGCGATCTGCCTGAAGACGCCGTCGCTGGCGAAGACGAACAACTACCGCCACCTGGGCACCCTCGGCAGCGGCAACCACTTCGTCGAAGTCTGCCTGGATGAAATCGGCTTCGTCTGGTTCATGCTGCACTCGGGCTCGCGCGGCGTCGGGAACGCCATCGGCACCCACTTCATCGAGCTGGCGAAAAAGGACATGCGCACCCACATCGCGAACCTGCCCGACGAAGACCTGGCTTACCTGTCGGAGGGGACGCAGCACTACGACGATTATGTCGAGGCGGTCAGCTGGGCCCAGAAGTTCGCGCGCATGAACCGCGAGGTGATGATGCAGAACCTGATCGCGGCGGTACGCACGGTGATTACAAAACCTTTCGAAACCCACGTGGAGGCGGTGAACTGCCATCACAACTATGTGCAGAAGGAGCGCCACTTCGGCAAGGACGTGTTGGTGACCCGGAAGGGTGCGGTATCGGCGCGTGCCGGCGAACTGGGCATCATTCCGGGCTCGATGGGCGCGAAAAGCTTCATCGTGCGCGGCAAGGGCAACGAAGACAGCTTCCACAGCTGCAGCCATGGCGCAGGGCGTACCATGAGCCGCAACGAGGCCAAGCGCCGCTTCACCCTGGCCGACCAGGTGCGCGCGACCGAGGGCGTGGAATGTCGCAAGGATGCGAACGTGATCGACGAGATCCCGATGGCCTACAAGGACATCGACGCGGTCATGCACGCCCAGCGCGACCTGGTGGAAGTGGTGCACACGTTGAAGCAGGTGGTGTGCGTGAAAGGCTGATGCAGCCCATACCTACAACAAGAACAACAAAGGAGGAAACATGATCGAACTCGATGGCGCCGCGGGGGAGGGCGGCGGACAGATACTGCGCACCTCGCTGGCCCTGTCCATGATCACCGGCCAGCCATTCCGGATCAGGAACATCCGCGCCAACCGTGCCAAGCCTGGCCTGCTGCGCCAGCACCTGGTGGCGGTGCAGGCCGCGCAGCAGGTCAGCAAGGCGGCGGTTACCGGTGCCGAAGTCGGCGCGAACGAGCTCGCCTTTGTTCCCGGCGCGATCGAGGCCGGCGACTACGACTTCGCCATCGGCACCGCTGGCAGCTGCACGCTGGTCCTGCAAACCGTGTTGCTGGCGCTGCTGCATGCGGATAAGCCGTCCACCATCCGCATCAGCGGCGGCACCCACAATGCGATGGCGCCGCCGGTGCAGTTCCTGCAGCGCGCCTGGCTGCCGCTACTGGCGAAGATGGGCGCCGGGATCGGGATCGATTTGCTGCGCTACGGCTTCTATCCGGCCGGCGGCGGCGTGGTCACGGCCAGCGTGCGGCCTTGCGCCCGACTGGCGCCGATCGCGTGCATCGAACGCGGCGCATTCGTCGATGGCTATGCCGAGGCCTTCTTTGCCGGCATATCCGCCAGCGTGGGAAGCCGCGAACTGGCGCAGGTGGGCACCGCGCTTGGATGGGAGAAGAGTCAGTTGCGCCTGCGCGGCTTGCCGGCCGAGCAGGGGCCGGGCAATGCCTTGTTGCTGACGCTCGCGTACGAGCAGAACACCGAAGTCTTCGCCGCCTTCGGCGCGCGCGGCGTGTCGGCCGAAGCCGTGGCCGATGGAGTCCTGGCCGAGGCCCAGGCCTACATCGCCTCCGGTGCGGCGGTCGGCGAGCACCTGGCCGACCAATTGATGCTGCCGCTGGCGCTGGCCGGCGGCGGACGCTTCACCCTGTCCACCGTGTCCGGGCACGCGGCGACGAATGCGGCGGTGATCGAGCGCTTCCTGCCGGTGTCCGTGCGCTTCGAGCGGGATGGGCAGCGCAGCACCTGCGTGGTGGCGCCGCGCTAGTTCAAACGTGGACAATGCCTGCCTTGGCCGCCCACGCTTCCTCACGCGGTCGTGGACCTGGCCAGGGCTTGTGCCAGTTCCGTCTTGTTGCGTACGCCAAGCTTGGTATAGATCGCATGCAACTGGTTGCGTACTGTCGACAGCGATACGTCGCACTCTCGTGCGATTTCCTTATAGACCGCACCGGCAATGGCCATGGCGGCAACGCGTTGTTCGGCCGGGCTCAGGCTGGGTGTGGTGCGGCGGACCAGGCGCAGGAACCAGAGCTGGTTGGACATCGAGGCGGATATGCTCAGCGAGCCGAGGTCGAACTGGCGCCTGGCTTGCAGCGCAGTCGTCAATGGACTGGGCAAGTGGGGAGGGTTCCAGTCGGGCCACTCGGCCGACAGCAAGGCCAGCGCTGCTGGACTGCTGCTCAGCAGTACGCCATCCGGTGCCGCCACCGCGCAGGCTGGACCTGCCTCCCCGGTTTGCAGGCGGCGGTTGATGCTGTTTGCCAGCAGCAGGTGCGGCAGTACCTGGTGCGCGCTGCCGATCAGGTCGGCTACGCGCATGCTGCGCTTCATCCGGCCAGTCCACACCGTCACGCCATCAGTCGGGGTGCCCGTAGGAACGCCCGGTATGAGGGTGAAGGCGTTCCAGACGTCATAGCGCCGGACGTAGCGTTCGATGTCCGCGTTGTCGCGTGCGTGCGAGTGGGTCGGGGTGTGTACGGTCTGGCCCGCATGCGCGAGGGCATTGCTGATGGCAGGATCTGCTCCGGACAATGCCATCCGGTCCAGCAGGCGTTCGGCCGGCACCTCATGGCGGTGCAACGTATGAATGGTGACGTAGCCGCGGGCGTCATAGGTACCGTGGCCAAACATTCCGGAATGAATAGGCAGCACTTTGCGGACAATCCCGAATCCCAACTCACCGAATTCAGCAAGCGGCAAATCCCGTGCGCCTGTATAGAGATCGAACAGCATGCGTTCGATCGTCATGCTGTTACTCCGGCGATAGCAGCTTCAAAGCGATCTGGGCGCATTATTCTTGTCGAATATTGTTTCAATAATTATAGCGTTGATCTCAGGGCAACTCTACATTCTTTGCGCCACGCAATGAGCGATTCCTATGAGCCGGCTTTTCTCAGTTGCTCGCTATCCAGGAAAAACAGCGTCTGGAACTTGCCGTCTTTTCTGATACCAAACTCCAGCGCTTCGACATCGACCTCGAGATCGGCTTCCGAAAAATCCTTGCGAATCACAAGGCGGCTGTTGTTGATGCCCTTGACCCGGCCATAGACACGCATGAATACCGGATTGCCTTCGCGTAGGGACTCGATCTCCCTGGCCTTGTCGATCGGGACCTTGACCGTCAAGTCGATCGCCTTGCGCTGGTCGCCACCCAGGCCCAATGCCACGAAATCCGGTTTGTAAAACAGGTTGTATTCGTATTTCTTCTCATTCCTGTACGAGACGATCCGGTAGGCATTGCGCTGGTCGATCGTCAGGTAATATTCGCCATTCGCGACATCCGGGCCCTTGATCTCCAACGCTTTGCCTTGCCATCCGAAGGCCACGTTGAGCGTGTGCTTGTCGACGGCCAGCGTGGATGTCGTCTTGTCTGCCGCTTCCTGCTTTTTGAAGGCATTCGGTTCATCGATGCTGTTGGGGAAAACAATCGATGCCAGCGTGTCCCAGTCAGGCTTGTCAATGGACGCCGCTTGCGTGAGCCAGGTTTTCACATAGTCCTGGAAGGCCGCTTCAGGCAAGTTGCGATATTCCTCCTGTGTCGTTTCGGATACCTCCTGACGCACATAGCCACTGTATTTCTGCGGAACCTCGAAAACGGGCGTGAGGGTGGCAGAGCTGACAGAGCCGAATTTCTCGGTCTCCCTGAACGGCGACCCGGCCGCTGCGGCGGACTGCGTGGCTGGTTGTCCTGCCGGCTGTGCCAGTTCCGTGTCCTTCTTTCCACAAGCCGACAAGGCAAGCAGGACAGAGGCGGCAAGAATGAGGTGCTTGCGCGATGATGTCATTGGTGGCTCCTCTTTCAGTTCTTGGCGCGCTTGACAACCAGGTTTGCCGCGGGAGTCGACTGCGGATTGCCGTAGAGCGTGGCCAGTACGTCGAAATATGCGGATGTCCACGCGTTAACCGGGGCATCGCCGAAGCTGGCGAAATGATTGGCAAGGCCCAGTGCATGACCGAATTCGTGGGTCACGATGTCTTGAGTGACATTGCAATGACCATTCCCGAGATTCACGTAGACCGGGCCCGACGAGATGCTGTTACTCGCATCAGGGACGATCATGCTTCCCGTATTCGGTCCCGTCGCGACATTCGCGCAGTAACTGGCGTAATCGGTCGATCCTGGCGGCACCCAGGAGGTGAGATAGCTGACCTCGATGAAGTTCCCTGCCGCAGGGCGCGTGTTCGTGAGATCCAGGGTCAGCAAACCACTCAACTTTGTATTGATCAGCTGGATGCTGATGGCGACCTTGTTTGCATAATCTGACTCGGTCGCGTTCCCGACCGAGGGAAGGGGCAGGTAGACGGTTACATGCTGGGCGGGCGTTCCCGGCCAGCGCCAGGTACCATCCGGCCGGCCGTTTGCACCAGGAGCAAAATCGATATTGCTGGATCTGAGATAGGTGACAACCTGCGCATCCGGCGCAGCCGTGCTGGCAGCAACATTTTCGCCGCCGTTCGTGGGAGACGAGTCACCGCCGCCGCCGCAGGCGGACATCAGGAATGCCAGGGCGAGAACACTGATTGTCTTGCTTGGGTAACGCATTTTTGTCTTGGGAGTTTTCATGATTTCGCGAGTCGACGCTTCTGTGTGGTCGAAAAAGTATGCGTTGAGCCTCGATCCGTCTCCATAGAACTTATGTTCTATTGATAACGCGAAAAAGACAGCATTACTTGCTCGACGCACGTGTTGCTCTGCCGCCGGCAGGCCCGTCGCATTCTTGTCAGACCCTGGGGTAAGCTGCATTGCCCTTGCAGAGTTCGCTCAGCTTTGTTATAGTTCGGTCCCTCGCGAAAACGACAACGAAATCAAGTAGTTGACGGCTGTAGCGGGAGCCGCGGAAAACGCGGCGTAGAAAAAAAGAGAAGTTGACGAAGCAAACGAAACGCTGCATAATCTCACTTCTCTGCTGCTGACAAACAAAACGATTTGTCGAAACGCAG
>DAMABW010000248.1:0-7205 GCA_031999925.1 Massilia sp.
GGCTCTTGAGCCCACGCGGTACCACATTCGATCATCCGAACACTCACAGCGACTGCAACTTCGCCTTCGTCGACGACACCGCCCGATGCAATATCCGCTCGGCATGGAAATCATTCGCCCGCTGCACCTCGATGGCATGCAAACTGCGCGAATAATTATCGAGACGTGAACGCAGCCACGCCTTGTAGAGCCGCGATGTGATCGGTTTGAGGCTGAGTTTCATGGTGCTCTCCCTCCGTGGAAGAGCACATTGTCGACTTCGCCTGCCCGTTGCGTTTGTGATAACTCAATCGTGCCACGGCCCCTCACAATGCTTGAGGCTTCTCAAATCGTCCATTCCCAGCTCGGTAATTATGAGCTCAAGAGAATCCGTAAGAGAGGTAAGCAATTGTAAGAACCACCATAGTCAGCGGCGTCAGGCGGATATATTGAAACCGTTGATTCCCACTCTCCCCTCCCCATCCTAAAAAATGGGTTCGCCCACGGCGCTACAAGGTCCCGTGGGCTTTTTCTTGTTCCGAGGATTCGTGCTGGCGGATCAGAGCCCGCGGCGCGCCAGGTGGTCCAGCGCTTCGCCGGTGACGCGGCAGATGCGCCACTCCGGCAAGATCTCGGCGCCCATGGTCTGGTAGAAGCCGATGGCCGGCTCGTTCCAGTCCAGCACCGACCATTCGAAGCGGCCGCACTTGCGCTCTACCGCCAGCTGGGCCAGGTGCGCCAGCATCTGGGTGCCGTAGCCCTTGCCGCGATGCGACTGACGCACATACAAATCTTCCAGGTACAGACCCTTTTTGGTGAGGAAGGTCGAGAAATTATGGAAGAACAGGGCAAAGGTCACGACTTCGCCGTTTTCCTCGCCGACGATGGCTTCGCAGGCCGGCTTGTCGCCGAACAGCCCTTCGTGCAGCAGCTCCTCGGTGGCGACCACCATGTGCTCGAGCTTCTCGAACACGGCCAGCTCGACGATCATCGAGTGGATATGGGTGATGTCGGCCGGCTCGGCGGGGCGGATGGAAAAGTGTGTGGCAGAAGTCATGGGGTTTCGATTGCGTTGTTCAAAAGATCATTTTGCACTGGTTTGGCTGCGGGTGCACGCAGTGCCCAGGCCACGCTGGCCAGGCAGAGGATCATGCCGAAGAATTCGACGGGGCCGGGACGGTAGGCTTCGAGCTTGATCGACAGCAGCACCGACAGCACCGGCGTGATCACGCCGATGTACACCGCCTTCTGCGGCCCGATGCGGGCGATCAGCGTGAAATAGGCCAGGAAGGCGATCACCGAGCCGAACAAGGACAGATACAGCAGGCCCAGCGTGTACGACAAAGTCGGCGGCGCCACGAAGCGCTGGCCGGTGAGCAACACGTAGAACACCACCAGCAGGGTGCCCCACAGCATCGACCAGGCCGTGGTCAGCATCACGTTGGTCGATTGTTCGCGCACTTTACTGACCACGATGCTGCCCGCCGAACTGGCGATCGTCGCCGCCAGCGCCAGCATCACGCCCAGCAGGAAGTGGCCGCTGCCGCCCATCTGCAAGTCGCGCCAGGCCTGGCCGATCGAGTGCCAGAACAGCAGCGCCACGCCGGCGGTGGCCACCGCGCCCGCGCCCCAGGTACGCGATGAAATCGGCGTGCCGTGGAAGACCCGGCCCAGGAGCGGCGTCCAGAACACCATCAGCGCGAACAGCACGGCCACCAGCCCGGAGACCACGACTTCCTCGGCCTGGTAGGTGCAGATGTAGGACAGGCCGAAGGTGGCGGCGCCTTGCAGCATCATCCATTTCTGGGTGCGCCACGGCAGTTGCAACTTGTGGCCGCGGATCAGGCAAATGAAGAACAGCGTGGCCGAGGCCAGTGCGAAACGGTAGACCACGGAAACGGCCGGCGGCACGTCGCCCAGCTGCAAGGTGATGGCAAAGAAGGTCGAGCCCCAGATCAGGGAGGCGATGACGAAGAGGGTGGAAGAGGGCATCGCGAAAGTATACGTGCTTTCGCTGTTGCCTGTCGTCTATAGATTGGCAACAAGAGACCGAAGTACGCAGGTTTTTGAAGGCGCTACAACACCTGAATACTCATTGAAGCAGGCGGTAGGGTGGACGGGAAACCCGCCTCTCGTGGCCCGGTCCACCCTACCGCGCGGGGAAGCGATTAATGCGTCACGCGTGTCTGGTATCCATTGCTCAGCAGCCGCACGCGCTCGCCCGGACGGAACAATTCGTCCGCCGACTGGGTAATCGCACGCAGTTCGCCATTGTCGAGCTTGACCGTGATTTCGAAACCGGGACGGTTATTCGCATTTGCCTCGACCCGGTTCCCGATCAGGCCGCCCGCAATGGCGCCGACGATGCCGACCGCGGCCGAACCGTTGCCGCTGCCGATCTGCGATCCGGCCAGGCCGCCCAGGGCCGCGCCGCCCATGGTGCCGACGCCCGATTCCGGGTTGACGATGGTGACATTGCGCACCGATTCGACGACGCCCATGCGCACGACTTGCTCGGACTGGGCTTGATAGGAACGATACACGCTGCCCGATTGCGGCGGGGATGCGCAGCCGGCAAGCAGGCCGGCGCTGAGGAGTGCAACGAGGGGCAGGTACTTTTTCATGATGATCTCCGGCTTGTTTCTCTGTTCGGAAATCCTACTCCTCGTTAGCGGAAGGCGGCGCGCGGCGTTATCTGAAGCTCAATATGCCAGCATTAATAAGCCAGATTCAGCCTGCGGTACAGGAAGCCCAGCACGAACAGCGGGCCGATCAGCAGGAAGCGCAGGTCGTCGAAGAAGGACGGTTTCTTGCCTTCGATCTTGTGCCCCACGAACTGGCCAATCCAGGCCACCACGAACACGGCAATCGACAGCGGCAGCACCGCATACGCGGGCATCGCCGCCAGCAGGGACAGCATCACGCCTGCCATCGCCAGCATGCCGAGCGCAAACGGTTTCGACAGCTGGAAGTAATACCACATGGCCCCGGCCACCGCGAGCAGCGCCACCAGCGGATGGATCGCCCACAAAATGCCGAGCAAGGAAAACACGATCACCGGCACACACACGAAATGGATGAGTTCGTTTGTCGGGTTGCGGTGGCTTTCGCTGTAGATTTCCAGCAAGGTATGGATGTCGCGGGTCGGGGCAGCGCGCATAGGAGGTCTCCGGATGTGAATGTGCATTTTTTATGAGCAGATTCTACACCCGTGCCGGCAAAAAAATCACGCCGCCTGGGCCTGCTCGGCAAAGCCTGGCCGCGTACCCAGGCGCATCTGCGGGTGGTTCGCAAACAGTTCGGACACCCATTCGACGAACACGCGCACCTTGGCCGACAAATGGCGGTTTTGCGGATACACCACGTGTACCGGCAGCGGATCGCTGCTCCAGTCGGGCAGGATCTGCACCATGCGGCCTTCCTGCACGTGGCGCAGCAGCAGGTAGTCGGTCATCTGGATCACGCCCAGGCCTGCCAGTCCGGCGTGCACATAGGTGTTCGAGTCGTTCAGAGCGATCCGGCCGGGCAGCGGCAGTTCGATGCGCTCGCCGTCGCGCGTGAAATCCCAGTCGTAGATCTTGCCATTCTTGCCCGAGAAATAATTGATGCAGCGGTGCTGCAGCAGGTCGTTCGGATGCGTCGGCGTGCCGTGGCGCGCCAGGTAAGACGGCGCGGCGGCGGTGACGAAGGTGATCACGCCGACCCTTCGCGCGATCAAACTGGGGTCGAGCAGGGCGCCGCCGCGCACGGCGCAGTCGACGCCTTCCTCGATCAGGTCGATCGTGCGGTCGGTGCTGCCCAGTTCCAGGACGATGTCGGGATAGCGCTCGAAGAAATCCGGCAGGGCCGGGATCAGGATTTCGCTCGATAGCCCGGTTGGCGAATCGACGCGCAGCCGTCCGCTTGGATTCAGGCGCGTGCGCGACAGCGATTCCTCGGCATCGCGCACGTCGGACAGGATGCGGATGCAGCGTTCGTAATAGGCAGCGCCGTCCGAGGTGACGGTGACGAGGCGCGTGGTGCGGTGCAGCAGCTTGGCCGCCAGCGAGGCTTCCAGCGCCTGCACCAAGGTCGAGACGCTGGCCTTCGGCATGTTCAGCATCTCGGCCGCGCGCGTGAAACTGCCGGTGTCGACCACCTGCACGAAGACTTCCATGGCTTGCAGCTTGTTCACTTTGCGTCTCTCTCGATCAGGAATGGTTCAGGTTTTTCAGCTATTGTTCGCCGAATCCGAACAATCAATTCGAAATTGGCATCTTTATCAGATTGTAGATGATGTCTATAGTGTGCGTACTGACAAGTGCGTTGATCTAAACGGAGCAGGACATGACACACAAGGACGGAATCGTCGCAACGATCGTACTGGCGCTCTCGACGCTGGCGATGGCGGGCGCGGTGGGCAGCGGGGTCTATGGCCAGGCGGCCGGCGCCGAGGCGCGCGGCGTCCAGGCCTTGTCGAACGCGGTCGTCGAAACCGTCTGCTCTGACGCGCGTGCTGCGGACGCACAATTGCTGGCCGTCGCCACGCAGGTAACGCCATGAACGCGCCTTTCGAACCCGGCCTGGCCGGCAATGCCGACGACGTTCGCGTCCGCGACCTGGAAGTCCGTGGCGAACAGGGCCCGCTGAAAGCGCGCCTGTACGCCGCCGGCCCTGTCGCCAAGCGCGATACCCTGATCGTGTTCTTTCATGGCGGCGGCTTCGTCGAAGACAAGCTTGACGATTCCGATCTCTTCCTGCGCCACCTGGCCGATTCCGGCCACGCCCAGCTGATCCTCGCTTCCAGCTACACCCTGGCCACGGTCCGCCCGTTCCCGGCAGCGGTGGAAGATGCTCACGCCGTGCTGCTGTGGGCGAAGAAGAACAAGACCAAGCTCGGCTGGAACGGCAAGCGCCTGCTGGTGGCCGGCATCGAGGCCGGCGCCAACCTGGCCGCCGTCTGCGCGCTGATGTCGCGCGACCGCGGCGCGCCGAAGCTGGCCGGCCAGATCCTCCTGATGCCGATGCTCGACCCGGGCCTGTCGACCTGCTCGATGCGCGAGATGCCGAACTGCCCCGACCAGGAAGCGCTGATCGACGACTGCGCCGCCGGTTACCGTGGCTACCTGCCGCATGCCGCCGACCGTACCCACCCGTACGCGTCGCCCCTGCAATCGAGCCGGCTGAAAAACTTGCCGCCGGCCCTGATCCTGTCCGCCGAGGATGATCCCTTGCGCGACGAAGCCGAAGCCTATGGCGCCAAGCTGAACACCTTTGGCGTGCAGGCCACCGTGCGCCGCCTGCTGCCGGCGCCGCTCACCGAGCCGGGCGGACGCAACGACTGCGCCTGCAAGGCCAGCGCCCTCACCGAAATCGCCGGCTTCATCGCCGGACTCGACGGGGAGGCAGCCACCGGATGATCTCCTCTACTTGATCTTACCGATCCTCTAACTCACCACTGAACCGGACTACCGCGCTCATCGAGCGTGGCGGGACCCGCTTTGCCCAATTTCCTGCGCTCTCACCAAAACGGCGCCGGGCGGGGCGGGTATTGCCTACATATTCATTAAAACTGCTCAACAATAATAAGGGGTAAACATGAAACGCATTCATGACTGGACCGCACTCCTGCGGCCGATGACGATGGCGCTGGCAACCGCTGGCCTGGTCGCAGCCACACTCTCCGGCTGCGGCGACGCGACGGGCAAGGCGGCAGAGGTACAAGCGCCTGCCGCGCCGCCGGTCTCGGCCGCCTTGGTGCTGGAGCGTCCGGTCGCCGAAACCCAGGAATTCTCGGGCCGCCTGGAAGCGATCGAGCGCGTCGAGATCCGCTCGCGCGTCAGCGGCTTCATCACGGCCGTGAACTTCAAGCCGGGCAGCGAAGTGAAGAAGGGCGATGTGCTGTTCGTGGTCGACCCGCGTCCCTATCAAGCCGAAGCCGCACGCGCCGAAGCTGCTGCTGCCTCCGCCCGCGCCAAGCTCGATCTGGCCAAACGCGAACTGGCGCGCGCCGAAAGCCTGCTGGCCGACAAAGCCATCGCCCGCCGCGAATATGACGAAGCCGCCGCCGGCCAGAAGGAACTCGAAGCCAATGCCAACGCGGCGCAAGCCCAGCTTGATGCAGCGCGCCTGAACCTGGCCTACACCAAGGTGGTGTCGCCGATCGACGGCCGCGTGTCGAAAGCCGAGATCACCCTCGGCAACCTGGTCGACGCCACGGCGGTGCTGACCTCGGTGGTGTCGATGGACCGCATCTACGCCAGCTTCGACGGCGACGAAGAGACTTACCTGCGCGTCGGCGCCAAGGCCCAGCAGGGCACGGCGGTGGGCGTACGCGTCGGCCTGGCCAACGAAGACGGCTTCCCGCACGAGGGCAAGCTCGAATTCGTCGACAACCAATTGGATGCCCGCACCGGCAGCGTGCGCATGCGCGCGACTTTTGATAACGCCGAGCGCAAGCTGGCGCCGGGCCTGTTCGCGCGTATCCAGCTGGGCGCCGCCGACAGCCATAAGGCGGTGTTGATCAGCGACCGCGCCGTGGGCACGGACCAGAGCCGCAAGTACGTGTTCGTGGTCGGCGCCGACAATAAGGCGGAATACCGTCCCGTCACCCTGGGCCCGACCGTCGATGGCCTGCGCGTGGTGCGCAGCGGCCTGAAAGGCGGCGAAAAGATCGTCGTGAACGGCCTGCAGCGCGTGCGCCCGGGTGCGCCGATCGCGGCGCAGATGGTGGCGATGGATGCCGCCGCGCCGGTCGCATTCGCCGCAAACACGAAGGAATAAGACCATGAACATTTCCCGCTTCTTTGTCGACAAGCCGATCTTCGCCATCGTGCTGTCGGTGCTGGTCTTCGTCGGCGGCCTGCTGTCGATCTTCAAGCTGCCGATCTCCGAGTACCCGGACGTGGTGCCGCCGTCGGTGGTGGTGCGCGCCCAGTACCCCGGCGCGAATCCGAAAGTCATCGCCGAAACCGTGGCCGCGCCGCTGGAAGAGCAGATCAACGGCGTCGAGAACATGCTGTATATGTCCTCGCAAAACACCTCGGACGGCGCGCTGATGCTGACGCTGACCTTTGCCATCGGCACCGACGTCGAGCAGGCCGAGACGCAGGTGCAGAACCGCGTCCAGCGCGCGCTGCCGCGCCTGCCGGAAGAGGTGCGCCAGATCGGCGTCACCACCGTGAAAAGTTCGCCGAACCTGACGATGGTGGTGCACCTGAAGTCGCCCGACGGCCGCTACGACGACC
>DAMABW010000249.1:0-4430 GCA_031999925.1 Massilia sp.
CCACCTGCCGGAAGACTATGTCGGCACCGTCAAGTCGACCATGGAAGCGCTGGCCGAGACCAACAACTACAACCAGTTCGCCAAGCAGATCAGCAAGAACGGCTGGGTCAAGCCGAACAAGCGCATCTTCGACAACGCCAAGATCTCGGACCACTTCGCCATCATCCCGACCGGCGTGGCGCCGAAGAATTTGAGCGAGCCGGAACAGAAGCTGTACGACCTGGTCACGCGCCGCTTCATGGCCGTGTTCTTCCCGCCGGCCGAGTTCCTGGTCACGACCCGCTTCACCGAAGTGTCGGGCCACCAGTTCAAGACCGAGGGCAAGGTCATGACCAACCCCGGCTGGCTCGCCATCTACGGCAAGGATTCGACCGGCGACGACAAGGATGGCGCCAACCTGGTGCCGGTCGCCAAGGGCGAGAAGGTGCTGACCGAAAAAGTCACGGCGAACGGCCTGGTCACGAAGCCGCCTGCACGCTATTCGGAAGCGACCCTGCTGTCGGCCATGGAAGGCGCCGGCAAGCTGGTCGATTCGGACGAGCTGCGCGACGCCATGGCCGGCAAGGGCCTGGGTACGCCGGCGACGCGTGCGGCCATCATCGAGGGCCTGCTGACCGAGAAATACCTGATCCGCGAAGGACGCGAACTGATCCCGACCGCGAAGGCCTCGCAGCTGATGACGCTGCTGCGCGGCCTGGGCGTGAACGAACTCACGGCCCCGGAACTGACCGGCGAATGGGAATACAAGCTGTCGCAGATGGAGAAAGGCAAGATTTCGCGTGAAGAGTTCATGCGCGAAATCGCGCAAATGACCCAGATCATCGTCAAGCGCGCCAAGGAATACGACAACGACACGATTCCGGGCGAATACGCGACGCTGCAGACGCCATGCCCGAACTGCGCCGGCGTGGTAAAAGAGAATTACCGCCGCTTCGCCTGCACCAAGTGCGACTTCTCGATGAGCAAGACGCCCGGCAGCCGCCAGTTCGAGATCGAGGAAGTCGAGGAACTGCTGAAGAACCGCACCATCGGTCCGCTGCAGGGCTTCCGCTCGAAGATGGGGCGTCCGTTCGCGGCGATCCTGCGTATCGTGCGCGACGAAGACATCCACAACTTCAAGCTGGAATTCGATTTCGGCCAGGACGCGGCCGAAGGCGAAGAAGGCGAGGGTGTCGACTTCACCGGCCAGACCCCGCTCGGACCTTGCCCGAAGTGCGCCGGCGGCGTCTACGAGATGGGCCTGGCCTATGTGTGCGAACACCAGGTCGCCAAGCCCAAGACCTGCGACTTCCGCAGCGGCCGCATCATCCTGCAGCAGGAAATCCTGCCCGAGCAGATGGCCAAGCTGCTGAACGACGGCAAGACCGATCTGTTGCCGGGCTTTGTCTCGCAGCGCACCCGCCGTCCGTTCAAGGCCTTCCTGACGCGCGGCAAGGACGGCAAGATCAGCTTCGAGTTCGAGGAGCGCAAGGCCAAGCCGGCGGCAAAAGGCAAGGCGGCGGCGAACGACGCATCGTCGGAAGTCGATGGCGCGGCGGTCGAGACCAAGGTGACGAAGAAGCCGGCGGCCAAGGCGGCGGCGAAGACGGCAGCCAAGACGGTCGCGGCGAAGAAGCCTGCCGCGAAACGCGCGACCGCGGCGAAGAAATAATCGACCGCGGAATGCCAAACCGGTCGGTGAGCAATTCGCCGTACCGGTTGTTTTAAATAATCGAGACGAAAAAAAACCGCGATGCATATCGCGGTTTTTTATTATCCAAATCTATTCCAGCCGGCTTATTCCTGCCAATCCTGCAGCGCCTTGATCGCGGCTTCGCCATTCCGGATAGCCTTGACGCGGCGCACGACTTCATTGCGCCAGGCTTCGTCGGCATCCTCGTCGACGCCATCGACATCCTTCAATAGCACGCGCAATAACTCGTTCTTTTCTTCTGCGCTCAGCATGTGAATTTTTTCGCTGATTTCGGCGACTAAAGGCGACATCATAACCTCACTGGAAATAGTGTCCGGGATAATATAACGAGAATCATTCGTTGTCGACAGGAACCATATTATCCATGGGTTTCCTATCGATGAGTTTATGGTCCGGATCGATACCTGCGCGTCCCGGCTGCGTCTCTACGATAAAGGATAACACCTGAGCGCGCTCGCGCACCAGACGGCGTTCGCGTATTAATGGATTACCGTCGCGGTCGTCCACACCGAACTCGATGGTGTCGGCCAGCGGCATGGGCTGTTCCGCCGCGCCGCCGGTGCGCACCTTGGCGGCGCTGGCCTTCAGGGTCACCTCGTATTTGCCGTCCGGACGGCGACGCGCACTGGCGCTGTCGGCGCGGTTTTCGTACAACACGATGGCCTCGAACAAATCGTGCACCAGGTAAGCCTTGTCGGCTGGGGCCGCGGCGCGCAGGGCGGCAACCAGGTCGGCCGCCACCGGCGCCGGCCCGCCTTCGGCCGCATGGCGCGCCAGCAGGCCGCGCAGCACCGTGTTCACCCGTTCTTCGCCCAGTTGGTCCTGCAGCAGGTAGAGCGCCAGGCCGCCCTTGCGCTGCGCGAGCCAGGCATCCGGGCCGGCTTGTGCCAGCGGCACCTCGCGCCCGGTGGCTGTGGCCCGGCCCAGCAGGTAGGTGTGCAGGTCCTGGCGCAGGTAGCGCCGCATCGCGGTCGAGCCCAGGCTGCGGCGCAGCGTCATCAGGGCCGTGTACTCGGCCAGGCCGTCGGCCAGCAGGGCGCCGCCCGGCGCGTTCGACGGCGCCAGTTGCTGGCCCCACCACTGGCGCGCGGTCAGGTAGGCGCCCATGTAGTACGGATAGTCGATTTCGTTGCGCGCGCCACTGTCGGCGCGGGCGATGAAGGCGCCGGTTTCGGGCAGGGCGAGCATGCCGGGGAAGGCGCTGGCCGGGCCGGCGCCGCGCGGCGTCTCCACCAGGCGCAAATCGTGCAGGCGGTAGGGGCCGAAGGCGCGCGTGCCGTAGTCGAGGGCGGCGCCGGCGCCGCGCACCAGGCGTTCGACGTTCGCTTCCTGGCCGGGTTGGTGGAAGGCGTCGATGGCCACGTCCTGCCATCGCTCGTGGCGCACCGCGTAGCGCGCCGAGGCGATCGCATAGTGCGCCAGGATCGGCAGTTCGGCGCGGTAGCGGAAGTGGCGGCGCTCGCCGGCGATCCATTCGCGCTCCAGCGCGCCGGGCGCCACCGCGATCTGGTCGACGCTCGTCGTCACCAATGCGTCGAAGCGGATGCGTCCCGGGTTCGTATCGCCGGCGGTCGTGCGCTTGCGCGGTCCGAGCCCATGGCGGCGGCGGTCGCGTTCGTCGCTCAGTTCGGCGTCGTCCTGGTAGCCGATGCGCGGCAGGTCGTCGTTCGTGAACCAGCTGCCATTCGCCGCCACCGGCGTGTCGGTGCCGAAGCCGAGCGGGCCGGCCGGCGCCGCGCTGAGCTGGAATGCGTAGGCCAGGCGCGCGCCCGGCGCCAGCGGCGTGGCCAGGCGGTAGCGGTAGAAGCCGCGCGCGCGGTCGGCGTCGACCAGTTGCGCCGGCTGCGACAGGTGCCCCGCCAGGTCGAAGCCGGGGCGCTGGTAGACGATCAGTTCCGCGATCGGCGTGGCGCCGGTGTTGTCCAGCTGGTAGCTGCCATCGACGGCGAGCGTGCGCGTGCGCGGAAGCAGGTCGGCGCGCAGCGTCACCTCCGCCAGGCGCGGCTGCGGCAGGGCGGCGAAGCGGCGGTAACGGAGCTCGTATTCGGCGCGCAGGGCGTCCTGGGCGCGCGTGGTGCGGTAGTTCCCGGCCACGTCGAGTTCGTACCAGAGCAGCGCGCCGCTGGCGCCGAACAGCAGCACGCCGATGCCGAAGGCGGCCAGCACGCCGCGTCCCAGGTTCTGGCGCGCCAGGCGCAGGCGGCTCGACAGTTCGGCATTCACGCCGCGCGGCCACAGCACCACGGTCAGCACCAGCAGCACCAGCGCCAGGCTGCCCCAGTACAGCTCCAGCATGCGCTCGCGCTGCAGTGCGTGGCCATAGCCGTTCATGTCCGACCACGACAGCGCCGGGAAGGCGCCCGACAGCAGCACGTGGTCCAGTCCCAGGCCCTGGCAAACCATGCCGGTCACGTGGATCGCCACCAGCACCGCGTAACCGAGATACTTGCGTCCGCACAGCGCCATCACCGCCACCGACAGCACCGCCAGCACCGCGCACTGCGGCAGCAGGATGGTGAACAGGGTGCGCAGGTAGAGGCCGATCTCGAGCGCGAAGTAGCCGCGCAAGACCTGGCACAGCATCGTGCACAGCATCGCCAGCAGCAGCAATAGCGCCTGCATGCCGACCAGGGCCAGGGTCTTGGACAGCGGCGCCAGCCAGCCGGGCAGGGGCAGGGCGTCGAACAACTGGGCGGTGCGGGCATCGCGCTCGCGCCAGACCAGCTGCGCCGCATAG
>DAMABW010000249.1:4440-7080 GCA_031999925.1 Massilia sp.
GCCGCATAGAAGGTGGTGACGATCAGGACGAACAGCACGAAGCCGTCGCGGATCAGCTCCAGCATCTGCCAGGTAGTCGGATAGGTCTGCGCGCCATGCAGCGTGCCGATGTCGAAGCTGCCGCCCACCAGCATGGCCAGGCCGGCCAGCGTGACCAGGACGAAGGGCAGCGTCGCCACCGACTGGCGCAGCTGCAGCCAGCTTTGGCGCAGCAGCAGCAGGGCCAGGCTGCGGCGTGCGAAGTCGGGGCGCTCGCGGATGCCGGCCAGGCCGGGGTTCGGCGTGCCGTCGGCGCCTGCGGCCGTGCGCGTTTCGCTGCGGCGGTTTTCCAGCGGGCCGGTCAGGTGCAGGCGCCAGTAGCCGAGCAGCAGCACGGCCAGGCCGAAGCCGCACCAGACCAGGCGGTTCGCCAGGTACAGGCCCTCGGGCAGCACGAGGCGCGCATTGCGCTCGGCGAGCGGCCAGTATTCGGTAAGCGTGATCAGGGCCGTGGTGCCGAACGGGTCGATCAGCGCGCCGAGGGTCTTGAAGTCGAAGTCGCGCGCCAGCGAAGGCGCCACCGTGTAGCCGATCAGGAGCACGATGCTGGCCACGTACACCGGCAGCATGCGCCGCGTCAGCGCCGCCAGCACGAAGAAGATGGCGCCGAAGATGAAGATGTTGGGCAGCAGCGTAAACAGCCAGGGCAGCAGGTAGGCCGCCATGCTGGCGCCGCCCACGCGCTCGGCGTCGACGCCGGGCGCCAGGCTGCCCAGCCAGCCGCCGAGCACGATGCCGCCGAAGACCAGGGCCAGCACCGTCCAGGCACCCAGGAAGCGCCCGAACACGTAGGCATACTTGCCGATCGGCGCGCTGAAGAAGAAGTGGTGCATCTCGTGCTCGAAGTCCTGCTGCACGGCGCGTCCCATCACGGCCGCGATCACGACCACGCCGATGCAGCCGAGGAAGGCCGAGGACAGCGCCACCTGGCGCGGCCCGTCGATCAGCACGCGCGCGCCGAAGGCGACGATGGCATCCTTGAAGGCGCCGCCGGCGGCGGCCGTCCACAGCATGGCCAGCGTCACGAAGGCGGCGAAATACACCCAGGTCGACAGCTGGCGCAGGCGCTGCCGGAGTTCGAAGCGGGCGATCGCGAACAGCGCGGCCATGGTTCAGCAGTTCCCGGCTGCGCTGTTGTTGCGGCCCGCGATGGTGGCGAAGTACACGTCTTCCAGGCTGGCGTGGGCCGGCTCGAAGCCCATGCCGGGGTCGTTCTCGTCGTAGACGTGGACCAGGGTGCGGCCGGCGCGCAGGCGCGTCGAGATCACCGCGTGCTGCTTCTGGAACAGCGGCAGGTCGGCCTTGTCGACGAAGCGCGACCAGATGCAGTCCTCGATGGCGTCGATCAGGCGCGCCGGTTCGCCGCACAGCAGCACGCGGCCCTTGTGGATGATGGCCATGTTCGAGCACAAATCGGCCACGTCGGACACGATGTGGGTCGACAGCAGCACGGTCTTGTCGGCGCCGATGTCCGACAGCAGGTTGTGGAAGCGCACGCGCTCCTGCGGATCCAGGCCGGCGGTGGGCTCGTCGACGATGATCAGTTGCGGGTCGCCGATCAGGGCCTGCGCCACGCCGAAGCGCTGGCGCATGCCGCCCGAAAAGGTGCCGAGCTTCTGGTGGCGCACCTCGAACAGATTGGTTTGCTGGAGCAGGCCGTCGACGACTTCGCGCCGGCGGTGTTTATGGGACAGGCCTTTCAGCTGGGCGAAGTGGTCGAGCAATTCCCAGGCCGTGACCTTCGGGTAGACGCCGAAGTCCTGCGGCAGGTAGCCGAGCATGCGCCGCACCTCGTCCTTTTCGTCGAGCACGTCGATGTCGTCGAGGAAGACCGAGCCGGCGTCGCACTCCTGCAGCGTGGCCAGGATGCGCATCAGGGTCGACTTGCCGGCGCCGTTCGGGCCCAGCAGGCCGAACATCCCTTGCGGGATGTTCAGCGTGACCTTGTCCAGGGCCACCACGCCGTTGGCGTAGGTCTTGGACAAATTGCGGATGCGTAATTCCATGCGGACTCCAGGGATGGGCTTTTGCGTGACGGTTATTTCAGTTTCCGCCAAGCCTTTTTGACGCCTGCATTGTAGTCAATAACGGCCGAGCCGGGCGGGCCGATGCGACGCACGGCGCACTGGGCGGGCTGGATTGCAAAAATGCGGGACAGGGCGTGCGCCGGGAAGGCGGACGGAGCGGCGCGGCAGGGCCGGGGCGGCGGGCATATAATGGCGTTTTCCGCGACTTATTCGAAAAACACCTATGTTAGCGAACCGTTTTATCAGTCCCCTCGACCAGTTGATCGTCGGCGTCGACAAAGCGCTGCGCGTGGTCGGCGGCGTGGCCTCGTCGTCGCGTCCGAACCCGGCGGCGCATGCCGTCGATTGCGAACTCGACGAACGCGAAGCGCGCCACAGTGCCGGCCTGATGCGCGTGAACCACGTCGGCGAAGTCTGCGCCCAGGCGCTCTACGACTCGCAGGCGCGCCATGCCATGAGCCCGGAGATGCGCAAGCAGTTCGAAGAAGCGGGGCGCGAGGAAGAAGACCACCTGGCCTGGACCGCGCAACGCTTGTCGGAGCTGGGTTCGCAGCCGAGCGTGTTGAATCCCCTG
>DAMABW010000250.1:0-2768 GCA_031999925.1 Massilia sp.
CTTGTTGAAAGAGGGCGCCCAGCCACGGCTGGTCGGCCAGCGCCTGGGCAAGGCGGAGTCGAGCACGGGCCATCCGCTCGATATCGAGATCACGCTGGAAACGGGTCCGGCGGTGATGTACGACGCCCTGGTCCTGCCGCCAGGCGACGCCGCCATGCTGGCGCTCAGCCGCGACGGCCGCGCCCTCGAATTCGTGCGCGAGCAGTACCGCCACCTGAAGCCGATCCTGGCCCTGGGCAGCGGCGCCGGGCTGCTGCAGGCGGCAGGGATTCCGCCTCGGCTGCCGAACGGCGGCGAGGACTGGGGGCTGATCCTGGGCGCTGGAGAACCGGCGGCGGCGTTCGCGGCGTTCAAGGCGGCGATCGTGCGGCACCGCGTGTATGAGCGCGAGACGGACCCGCCCAGGGTGTAAGGCACACCGAGGGTAGCGATGAACGCGTGCACGGCGCGGTAGGGTGGACGGCTGCGCCGTCCACGCGTTCACCAAGCGCCCGCGTCACCGCGGATGGCCGGCAATCCGCCCCTTCAACCACCCATCTTGCTCAGCGCAAAAGCCGACAGGAAGCCGGCCACCGTGATCAGGCCGGCGAAATCGTGCGCTTCCTCGAAGGCTTCCGGAATCATGGTATCGGCCAGCATTGCCAGGATCGCACCGGCCGCCACCGCGGTCGTCGCCGCCACCACCTCGTTCGAAAACCCCTCGAACACGGTGTAACCCACCAGCGCGGAGATCCCCGAGGCCAGGGCGATCCCGCCCCAGATCCCCAAGATGTAGGTCGCCGAGCGCCCGGCCTTTTTCATGCCGGCCGCGCTCGACAAGCCCTCGGGTACGTTCGACAGGAAGATCGCCACCACCGCCACCATGCTGACCTTGCCGCCGCCGAGCATCGACAGGCCGATGACGATCGATTCCGGAATGCCGTCGAGGAGGGCGCCGACGGCGATCGCGGCGCCGCTGCCGTTCTCGTCGGGCGTAGGCTGCTGGTCGCCCGAGCGCTTGCGGTGCCGCGCGCCGCGGTGTGCCAGCCACCAGTTGGCCAGCGTATAGACGGCGGCGCCGGACAGGAAGCCGAGCGCGGTGGCGGTGAAGCCGCCGGTATGGAAGGCTTCCTCCATCAGCTCGAAGGAGAGGGCGGAGATCAGCACGCCGCTGCCGAAGGCCATGATGGCGGCGATCAGGCGCGGCGGGACCTTGAACCGGTAACCGACCCAGGCGCCGACGAGCAGGGCGCCGCCGGCAACCAGGCCCCAGAAGCCTGCTTGCAGCCATACCGGTAATTCCATCGTGCCTCCACTGTTGTGTTTGGCAAAATGTTACTACCAAGCGGGTAAAAGCCCGCGTTCGCATGAGAGCAAGCGAACAGGGGAGCAAACGATTTGCACACGTCACGCGTGGGCACGGGGCGCCCACCCTGCGCAGCACCTGTATCGTCCGGAACCGAAATCGTAACCGTTCAAGCTTTCACAGGATCGTCATACGGCTGTGATACATTCGGCACTTTTGCAGGAAAGGCAGCATGATCCCGACCGTCACTCCTTCGACCCGCCTGGCGGCCCTGCTGGCCGCGTCCACCCTGGCCGGCTGCGCGGCCTACGCGCCCGCCCCGACGCATACCGAAGCGGCCTTTGTCCTGATCGGCGAGAACGGCCAGGCGATCGCGCGCGTGATCACGGCGCAGCAGGCCTGCCCGCCGCTGCAGGTCGATGGCCACCTGATCCCGATGCGCGTGCGCGTGCCGTTTTCGAGCATTCCGGCGCGCGCCGGGCAGGCGCACACGCCGCCCTCGAGCGCGGTGCTGACCTGCGAGGCGCCGATCCCGGCCGGCAGCTTCACGGCGCAGGTCAACGGCCAGTCGCTGCCGGTTCCGAAGGCCGAACCGACCCGCATCGTGGTCATCGGCGACACCGGTTGCCGCCTGAAGGGCAAGGACTTCCAGGACTGTAACGACCCCAAGGGCTACCCGTTCTCGACGGTGGCCGCCAGCGCCGCCGCCTTCAAGCCGGAACTGGTGATCCACGTCGGCGACTACCACTACCGCGAAGATCCGTGCCCGAGCGGCCGCGCGGGTTGCGCCGGCAGCCCCTACGGCTACGGCTTTGACGCCTGGGCCGCCGACTTCTTCACGCCGGCCAGGACCCTGCTGGCGGCGGCGCCGTGGGTGGTCGCGCGCGGCAACCACGAGAACTGCACGCGCGGCGGGCAGGGCTGGTGGCGCTACCTCGACCCGCGTCCGTTCGAGACCGGGCGCGATTGCGACAAGCCGGAGAACGACGCCAGCGGCGACTACAGCGATCCGTACGCGGTGCCGCTCGGCGACGGGGCGCAACTGATCGTCTTCGATACCGCGAACACCAGCTACAAGGGCTTGCCGCGGAGCGACCCGCGCCGCGCGCGCTATGCCGACACCTACCGCAAGGTGGAGGCGCTGGCGAAGAACGCGCAGTACAACATCGGCGTCGACCACCATCCGCTGTTCGCCTTCGGCGCGAACCGCAACGCGAAGACCGGCGAGATCACCCTGTTCGGCGGCGACAAGGGCTTGCTGGATGCCTTCGGCGACGTCGATCCGGGCTACTTCCCGCAGTCGGTGAGCATGCTGCTGTCGGGCCACGTGCACCTGTGGGAGCAACTGAGCTTCTCGACCCCGCATCCAACCCAGTTCGTGGCCGGCTTCTCGGGCACCGCCGAAGACATCGTGCCCCTGCCGGCCAGCGCGCCGCCAGGCCAGAGCCCGGCGCCGGGCGCCATCGTCGACACCATGAGTTCG
>DAMABW010000250.1:2778-7062 GCA_031999925.1 Massilia sp.
GACGGCTTCGGCTTCATGACCATGGAACGCACCGGTCCCGACGCCTGGCTCGTCAAGGTCATGGACCGCGACGGCAAGGAGCGCAACAGCTGCACGGTGAAAGGCAAGCGTTCGCGATGTGAAGTTGCGCAGGTGAAATAATAGTAAGTACATTCACCCAAATATAATTGCCAGTAGAATATTTCTCAGGCAATATAGTGGCCATCGGAGCCGCCGCCATGGCGGGCTCGCGATCAGCGATGAGGCGTACACCACGTTTCTTTTGAGCCCCCGGGCACCCCGGGGGCTGTTTTTAGCGGAAAACGCGCACCGCCCGGTGCGCATGGCCTGGAGCGGCAAGCTGTACCGGTCCTGCTCCGCCCCTGCCTGGAGGACACCCATGCTCGACTATTCCGACCTCGGACTACAACTCGCCTGGCCGCTGGCCATGACGCTCGCCTGGATGGCCGGCGAACTGGTCTACCGCTGGACCGCATTGCCGCGCATCGCCGTGTATGGCCTGGCCGGCTTCGTGTTCGGCAACCTGGCCGCCGGCTATCTGCCGCCGTCGGAAGCCAAGAATTTCATGTGGCTGGCAAACCTCGGCTTCGGCCTGATCCTGTTCGAGCTCGGCTACCGCATCAACCTGCGCTGGTTGAAGAACAATCCCTGGATCGTCGCCACTTCACTGCTGGAAGCGATCTGCACCTTCGGCGTCGTGTACCTCGTCGCCTGGTACTTCGGCATGGAGCGCCTGCCGGCGGCGTTGACGGCGTCATTGGCGATGTCGAGTTCCCCCGCCGGCCTGCTGCGCGTGCTGAACGAGCAGGGCGCTTCCGGCCAGGTGACCGAGCGTGCCATGCACTTCACCGCGCTGAACTGTGTGATGGCGGTCTTCACCTTCAACATCGTGGTCGGCATCGGCGTGTTCCAGACCTCGGGCGACCTGACCCACGCCGCCGGCAGCAGTTTGCTGGTGCTGGTTGCCTCAAGCGGGCTGGGTGCCCTGTTCGGCGCCCTGGTGCCGCTCTGGCTGCGCATCATCGACGCCTCGCGCGACGGCACCCTGGCCTTTGCCCTGGCCGTCGTGCTGCTGGTGGCGATCACCTCGGTGCTGCCGCTGTCGCCGGTGCTGGCGGCGCTCACCTTCGGCCTGGTGGCGCGCCACCGCCGCATCGCCCTCAGCCCGGCGCAGCGCAACTTCGGCGTGCTGGGCGACCTGCTGGCCGTACTGATGTTCTTCTTTGTCGCCACCAAGGTGCAGGTCGAGCACATCAGCGGCGGCCTGGCCCTGGGCCTGCTGCTGGTGGCGGTGCGCGCCGTCGTGAAGGTCGGCATCTGCACCGCGTTCGCGCGCGTGTCCGGCATCTCGGCGCGCAAGGGCGCCTTGTCCGGCCTGGCCCTGACGCCGATGGCGGTGTTCGCGATCCTGCTGATGGAGCAGACCCGCTGGATCGGCGTCGATTTGTTCGACAGCCTGGCGCCGCTGGCGGCGGTGATGCTGCTGCTCGACGTCGCCGGCCCGATCCTGACCCAGCGCGCGGTGGTCTGGGCCAACGAAACCCGTACCGGAAAGGAGGCTTGACATGGCACTCGAAAAATTCGCCCAATCCCAGCCGCTCACCATGGGCGTCGAACTGGAACTGCAGTTGGTAAGCCTGTCGGACTTCGACCTGGTGGCCGCCTCGCCCGACATGCTGGAACTGCTCGGGCGCGCGCCTTTTCCCGGCAACGTGACGCCCGAGATCACCGAGAGCATGATCGAGATTAATTCGAGCGTGCACACCCACCACGGCGAACTGCTGAAGGAACTGCGCGAGATCCGCGACACCCTGCTGCGCGCCGGCGACCGCCTGAACGTGGGCGTCTGCGGCGGCGGCACCCACCCGTTCCAGCAATGGTCGCAACGCCGCATCTTTTCGAAGCCACGCTTTCGCGAAGTGTCGGCGCTGTACGGCTACCTGGCCAAGCAGTTCACCGTGTTCGGCCAGCACGTGCACATCGGCTGCGGCTCGGGCGACGAGGCGCTGTTCCTGCTGCACGCGCTGAACCGCTACATCCCGCATTTCATCGCCTTGTCGGCCTCGTCGCCCTTCCTGCAGGGCAGCGACACCCGCTTCAACTCGGCGCGGTTGAACTCGGTGTTCGCGTTTCCGCTGTCGGGGCGGGCGCCTTTCCTGCTCAGCTGGGACGCGTTCGAGCGCGACTACTTCACGCGCATGGAAAACACCGGCATCGTACGCAGCATGAAGGACTTTTATTGGGACCTGCGCCCGAAGCCGGAGTACGGCACCATCGAGCTGCGCGTCTGCGACACGCCGCTGACGGTGGAGCGGGCGGCCGCATTGGCCTGCTACCTGCAGGCGCTGTGCCGCCATCTATTGGAACGCAACGAGCCGCCGCCGCAGGAAGACGATTACCTGGTCTACAACTACAACCGTTTCCAGGCCTGCCGCTTCGGCCTGGACGGCACGCTGGTGCATCCGCAGACCCACGAGACGATCTCGCTGCGCGAAGACATCCTGACCACCCTGCGCCACCTGGAACCGCATGCCAAGGCCCTGGGCAGCGAAGCGGCGCTCGAACACCTGTACAACGAAACCCATACCGGCAGCGACGCGGCCTTCCTGCGCGAAGCGCACGAGGAAGCGGGCAGCACCGAGGGCATCGTCGATGCGGCGCTGCGCCGCTTCCGCACCGACTTTCCTTATTGAGGGAACCCGAGGTTCAGGCCTCGCCGAGCGGGACCTGGGCATCGGTCTCGTCGGCGGCCAGTCGCGCGATCAGCGCGTCGAGGTCGTGTTCGAGGCGGGCCAGCGTGGCCGCGTCGAGGCTGGCCAGGGCGTCGGGCAGCACGCCGACGAAGGGCTGGGGAGCACGCTGCAGCACGGCGTCGGCGGCGGGCAGGGTGCGCAGAGCCACGCCGCGCCGGTCCAGGCCTTCGCGCGCGCTGGCGATCAGGCCGCGGCCGGTCAGGGTGCGTACCAGGTTGCTGGCGGTCGACTGGTGGATGTCGAGCGCGCGCGCCAGTTCGGTCACGCCGATGCCGGGCGATTGGGAGATCACCGACAAGGCCCAGAGCTGGGCGCCGCCCAGGCCGGCGTCGCGCTCGACCTGGCGGAAGTGGCTCTTGATCGAATTGAAGACGATGCGGAACTGGCGCAGCACCCGGGTTTCGGGGGCGAGCTCGTCGGCCTCGCCTTTATTGTTCTGTTCAGACATATGCCTATCATAGCGGAAACCGTTCTAAATTCGGTAACATTACCCGCGCGCCGTTGTGCGACGGCGACTCCGTCACGGTCGGCTATACTTGCCATATAAAGCAACGCACCAGCGCAAGGACATCAGTGGACCAGGAAGAAAAACAAGAAGACGGCATCCGCCAGCAGGCAAGGACTTTGCTCAGCGGCGCAGGCAACAAGGCGCAGGCCGGCGTGCGGCGCGCGCATGGCTTCCTGAGCGGGCGTCCGCGCTGGGAGCAGGCAGTACTGATTGGACTCTGGGCCTTCGCCGCGCTGCTGGTGGCCTTGCTGGTCTACCTGATGATCCTGATTCCGCTCACGCCCGGCATCGACGACCTGAAGCAGGTCAGCAGCGCCCGCCCGAGCGTCATGCTCTCCAGCGACGGCAAGGAACTCGGCACCTTCGAACAGGGCCTGCAGGAGCGGGTGAAACTGTCGCAGGTGTCGCCGCACGTGGTGACGGCGCTGATCTCGACCGAGGACCACCGCTTCTACGACCACCACGGCGTCGACTTCACGCGCATCGCCGGCGCGCTGCTGGCCAGCCTGAAGGGCGATGCCCAGGGCGGCTCGACCATCACCCAGCAGCTGGCGCGCAACATGTTCCCCGAAGAGATCGGCCGCGCGCGCAGCATCAACCGTAAACTCAAGGAACTGATCACCGCCATCAAGATCGAGAATACCTACAGCAAGACCGAGATCCTCGAGGCTTACCTGAACACGGTGCCTTTCCTGTACAACGCGCGCGGCATCGAGATGGCGGCGCGCACCTATTTCAGCAAACCCGCCGCCAAGCTCGATGTGCTCGAAGCGGCGACTCTGGTCGGCATGCTGAAGGGGACGTATTACTACAACCCGGTGACCAATCCCGAGCGATCGCTGGGCCGGCGCAACGTGGTGCTGGGCCAGATGTACAAGCACGGCGCCTTTGACGAGAAGCGCTTCAAGGCACTGACCAAGCGTCCGCTGCGCCTGCGTTTCGAGCGCCAGTTGGATCGCAGCGGCCGCGACGACCATTTCACGGCGCACGTGCGCAAGTGGCTGCTCGAATGGGCCGACGAGA
>DAMABW010000251.1:0-7021 GCA_031999925.1 Massilia sp.
GTGAAATCGGCGCGCGTCATGAAACAGGCCGTGGCCCACCTGGTGCCCTTCATCGAAGAAGAAAAAGCGGCGGAAGAAGCCCGTACCGGCATCGTGGCCAAGCCGAAGGGCAAGATCGTGATCGCCACCGTCAAGGGCGACGTCCACGACATCGGCAAGAACATCGTCTCGGTGGTCCTGCAATGCAATAACTTCGAGATCGTGAACATGGGCGTGATGGTGCCCTGCTCGGACATCCTGGCCAAAGCCAAGGAAGAGAACGCCGACATCGTCGGCCTGTCTGGCCTCATCACGCCTTCGCTCGAAGAAATGGCCCACGTGGCGAAAGAAATGCAGCGCGATCCGTGGTTCCGCGAGCGCCAGATTCCGCTGCTGATCGGCGGCGCCACCACCAGCCGCGCCCACACGGCCGTGAAGATCGCGCCGCACTACGACGGCCCGGTGGTCTACGTGCCGGACGCCTCGCGTTCGGTGTCGGTCGGCCAGTCGCTGCTGACCGAAGACACGCGCGCCCAGTACATGGCCGAGATCAAGGCCGACTATGAGCGCATCCGCGTCCAGCACGCCAGCAAGAAGGCGCTGCCGACCGTGACGATTGCGCAGGCGCGCGCCAACAAGGCCAAGCTGGACTTCGCGCCGGTGAAGCCGAAGTTCATCGGGCGCCGCCTGTTCAAGAACGTCGACCTTGGCACGCTGGCGCGCTACATCGACTGGGGCCCCTTCTTCCAGACCTGGGACCTGGCCGGCCCCTACCCTGCCATCCTCACCGACGAAGTGGTGGGCGAAGCGGCGACCAAGGTGTTTGCCGAAGGCCAGGCCATGCTGAAGAAGATCATCGAGGGCCGCTGGCTGACGGCGAACGGCGCGATTGCCCTGCTGCCGGCCAACAGCGTGCGCGACGACGACATCGAGATCTATACCGACGAATCGCGTGCGCAGGTGGCGTTCACCTGGCACGGCCTGCGCCAGCAAGGCGTCAAACCGGTGGTCGATGGCGTGCAGCGCCCGAACCAATGCCTGGCCGACTTCATCGCGCCGAAGGAATCCGGCGTGGCGGACTACATCGGCATGTTTGCCGTGACGGCCGGCCTCGGCATCGAGAAGCACGAGCAGCGCTTCGAGGATGCGCACGACGATTACTCGTCGATCATGCTGAAGGCCCTGGCCGACCGCCTGGCCGAAGCCTTTGCCGAATGGCTGCACGAGCGCGTGCGTACCGACCTCTGGGGCTATGCGAGCGGCGAAGACCTGGACAACGTGGAACTGATCGACGAGGAATACGTCGGTATCCGCCCGGCGCCGGGTTACCCGGCCTGCCCGGAGCACACGGTCAAGAAGGAACTGTTCGAGACCCTGCAGGCCGAAGAAATCGGCATGCAGCTGACCGAGTCGTATGCCATGTATCCAGGCGCGGCGGTGTCGGGCTTCTACTTCTCGCACCCGGAGTCGAAGTATTTTGTCGTCGGCAAGATCAATGACGACCAGGTCGAGGACATGGCGCAGCGCCGCGGCATGGACAAGACGGAACTCGAACGCCACCTGGCGCCGAATCTGTCGTAAGCCTGGCGGCAGGACGCAATCTGACCGGGCCGCGCGAGGCGGCCCGGCGATCAATAGACAATCGGTATCGTCCCCGCCACAGGAGCGATGGCGGGTGCCCCGCCAACCCCGTTCTACAAAGCTGTCTCGTTTGACGTGTAAAAGCTGTCGCGTCCTGTCTTTTCTTGTCTCGCTTTTTTTCGAGACAAAACGAGACAAGGTGCGACGCCATGTACAGGCCAAAGAAGACACGATTGCAGAGGGCCCCCGGAGGCCTCTCTCCCTCCCCTCCCTCAGCTAACGCATTTACTCGAAACAATTGCCCGCCGACGCCGGGATTTTTCGCTGCTTACCTCGAAACAATTGCCCCGCCCGCAGCCGCTGACCACCCACTCCTTGCCAAACCGCTGTTTGCTTGCATAACCCTGGCAGCAGCAAGTACCAGTCAGGATCGACAGAACTTTCCGGCTTTTCGATTGCCTAACCTGAGGGACCTCGGTCCGTAACCGGAGAAAGCCATGGCAATGCATCTTTCCACCAGGCGCTGGCAGGATCAGGCAATCCTGTTGCTGGGCGTCTGGCTGTTCGTCTCGCCCTGGGTGCTCGGCTACCCGAGCGAATCGCCGCCGGCGGTGAATGCCTTCATCGCGGGCGCCATCATCGCGGCGCTGGCCGCGTTCGACCTTTACAAGACCTACGTCTGGGCCGTGCTCGTGAACATCATCGTCGGCGCCTGGGTGGCGGTGTCGCCCTGGCTGGTCGATGTGATTGCCGACCGCGCCATGAGCGCAAGCATGCTCATCGTCGGGCTGGCGACCATCGTATTGGGTTTGTGGGAAATGCGTACCGACCCGGACCTGCATCAGCAGTGGGCCGGTACATGAGATAAAGCCGGGCGGTGCGTTACGAGGCCATTACAACGCGTAGCGCACCACCTTCTCGCTCCACTCGAAGGCCGCCATTTCCAGTTCCACCAGTTCATCTCCGCTGTCGGCCAGTTCGCCCAGCACCGGCAGCATTTCGTCGCCCTCTTCCATCCGCTCCAGCGATTCCGCCAGGCGCAGCAGTTCGCCGAAGAAGCCGCTGCGCTTGACCAGCGCCGCGGCCACTTCGTCGCTCACCGGAATCTGCTCGACCAGGTCGGCCATCGGCACCGAGAACAGCGCGTCCATCAACGACATGATGCCGACCGTGAAAGCGACGTCGGCCACTTGCCGCTGGCCGGGGCGCAGGCGCTGGGCCAGTAACTCCATCAGGCGCGCACGGGTACTGGCAAGCATCAGCAGCGGCGTTTGCGTGTGGCCGCGCATGCCGGGCTCGGCATACAGCATGATCTGCAGCCAGCGCTGCAACTGGCGGCGGCCCAGCACGATCAGGGCCTGGCTCAGCGAATCGATGCGCTGGCGCAGACCGGCGGCCGGCGTGTTCACGATGCGCAGCACGTTCAGCGACAGCGAGACGTCGCGCTTGATGGCGCGCTCGATCTCGATGTTGTCGGCGTCCGAGGTCACCAGGTTCATCAACTCCATCACCGCCAGTTGCGACGGCGAGAGCTTGCGTCCGGCCAGCACCGACGGCTTGGAAAAATAATAGCCCTGGAAGTAATCGAAGCCGAGATCGAGGCAGGTGCGGTATTCGGCCTGGCTTTCGACCTTTTCGGCGATCAGGCGCTTGCCGGTACCGCGCAGGCGCGGCACGATGGACAGCATCGCCACCACCGGCGTCGCGCGCAGATCGACTTTCACGAAGTCGAGCAGCGGCAGCAGGCGGCCCAGGCGGCTGCCGTGGCTGGAGGCCTCGGCGGCGAAGCGGAAGCCGTGGCCGGCCAGTTCCGCCAGGCGCCACAGCACGGCGTCGGTTGCTTCCACCGTTCCCGTCAGTTCGAGCACGGTGCGCTCGCGCGGCAGGAAGGCGAAGATGTCGCTCATCAAGACGTCGGTATCGACGTTCAGGAAGGCGATGGCATCGCCCACCGCGCGCGGCAGGCCGAGCTGGGCCGCATGGGCCAGCACGCCGGCGCTGGCGGCCAGGCCGGAATCGATCTCGGCGTTGCCGTCCGCGCGATTGCGGAACAGCAGTTCATAGCCGAACAAGGCCTGGTTGCGGTCGAGCAACGGCTGGCGCGCCAGGTAGAAATTGCGTAGCTGCAGAGGCTGGGATGCCTGGTCAAGACTGGCGGTATCGGTCATCGCGGTCCCGGGAGAGGTTCAAGCCGCTCACTCTACCCGATTCTCAGCAATTAGTGGATTTTTGGCATCGCCATGCGGCAAAAAAAGATGCCGTAAAGCCAAATTTATAGCGCCAGGGGCGCGCCATCGACGAACACCTTGAGTTCGCCGGCCTCGAAATGCGTCCAGCTTTCGTTGTTGGTCAGCGGTTCCGTCACGATGATGGCGACCCGGTCGTTCGGTGTCGTCACCTGGGAAAAATCGACCGACAGATCCTCGTCGGACAGGCAGGCGGCCGTGAACGGATACTGGCGCACGATGTAGCAGAGCTTGGTCGAGCAGTGTGCGAACAAGGCGGTACCGTCGGACAGCATCATGTTGAAGGTGCCGTAGGCGGCGATCTCGCGCACCAGTTCCTGCAGCGCGGCATGCAAGTCGTCGCGGCCGGGCAGGCTGTCGCCGAAGCGGCGCCGCAATTCCTGCAGCAGGTAGCAGAAGGCCAGTTCGCTGTCGGTATTGCCCACCGGGCGGAAGGCGCCATCGAGTGCTGGTGCGAATTCCTTCAAATCGCCATTGTGGGCGAACACCCAGTAGCGGCCCCACAGCTCGCGCACGAAGGGATGGCAATTTTCCAGTGCCACCTGGCCTTGCGTGGCCTTGCGGATGTGGGCGATGACGTTGGTCGACTTGATCGGGTAACGCTTGATGAGTTCGGCAATCGGCGAGGCGATCGCGGCCTGGTGGTCGACGAAATGGCGTACACCGGCGCCCTCGAAGAAGGCGATGCCCCAGCCGTCGTGGTGGGTGTCGGTGCGGCCGCCGCGGTGGGCGAAGCCGGTGAAGGAGAACACAATGTCGGTCGGGACATTGCAGTTCATTGCAAGAAGTTGGCACATGGCGCGCAGCTTACCATGGCAGGAAGGATGAAAGCGGCGCCGGCTGTACGAGCCGGCGCTGGGCTGATGGGGTAGGCTAGTGCAGGACGACCGGTTGGCTCATCAGGGTGTCGTAGGAGCCGAGGAAATCGTCGATTTCTTCCATGGTCGGCTCGCTTGCGATCAGGTTGTTGACGTCGCGCCGGAACGATTGCGCCAGTTTGCCGCCGATGAACGCTTCGCGACGGCCGGCCTTGTCGACGATTTCGTAACCGCCGAAGCGCAGGGCTTCGAGGTCGCGATCGACGCCAAATTCGACCACGCTGTACTGTTCGCTGTTGTAGATCATGTTCATGATGACTCCTTCTCTCGATCAGAGTGTTGGACCAGCCACGCGGCGGCGGGCGGCTGGCTTCGACTTCAGTGAAGAGGTGGGGCTGCGCGAACCGATTTCAAGTGTGCCGGTCCGGCGTCAGTGATAACAATTGATCGTATGGTGCGCTGCTTAACCATGATCGCAACTGACCCAGGTGTTCGCCGCTGGCCAGGCCGATGAACAAGCGTTTCGGCCCCTGGCGCAAGAGACGATTCAATGTAACACGCATCACCAGATTTCCCGCGCAGCAAAGGCAACCGGGCGCGATGCGTGCGAGCAGCAGCGTGGAAGATGGTTCCAGGAGGAGCGTGCCGTCGGGCAGGCCTTCGAGGATGACGGCCGTGGCGCCCTCCCCGGCCGGGTCGACCAGGGCGGCAATCGCCGCCTCGCGCCGGCCGGCGCCGGCGCCTGTGACGATGGTGGTGGGGATCAACGAATGGCGGCCTGGGCGCAGGCAGCGTGAACGCGCGCCGCGCTCACCCGCCGCGCTTGCCGAGCTTGCCCGGCTCGACGCCCAGTTGCTTCAGCTTGCGATACAGGTGAGTGCGCTCGAGGCCGGTCTTTTCGGCCACGCGCGTCATGCTGCCGCCTTCGCGCCCCAGGTGGTGCTCGAAGTACATGCGCTCGAAGGCGTCGCGCGCTTCGCGCAGCGGCAAGTCGAACGACAGCGTGTAGCCCTGGGTTTCGCCATGGCCGACCACGCCCACGCGCGCGCCGTTCACCGGCGCCGGCATCGGCTGCGGTGCGTACATCGGGCTGCTTGCCACCGGCATGGCCTCCATCACTGGCGGCGGCATGACCGGACGCGGCGGCGGGGCCGGGGCGCGCGCCACTTCCTGGGCGCGGCTCAGGCCCTGCTGCACGGCCTTCAACAGCTTTTGCAGGGCAATCGGCTTTTCCAGGAAATTCAGGGCGCCGATACGGGTGGCTTCCACCGCCGTATCGATCGTCGCATGGCCGGACATCATGATGACCGGCATGGTCAGCAAGCCGTCGCGCTGCCACTCCTTGAGCAGGGTAACGCCGTCGGTGTCCGGCATCCAGATATCGAGCAGGACCAGGTCGGGTGCGCCTGCCGCGCGTGCTTCGCGCGCCTGCTGCGCGTTTTCCGCCAGCGTGATTGCGTGGCCTTCGTCTCCCAGGATTTCCGAGAGCAGCTCGCGGATGCCCATTTCATCATCAACTACGAGTATGTTCGCCATCTTTTAACCTTCCGTCTCCGCCGTATTTTGCCGTGATTCGTCAGTCGTGATTTTATGCCTGAATTACACTTCGGCCAAGTTCGCCTCTTGTGCTAACTTTAACAGCAAAATGAATACCGACGCGCCACTTCCGTCCGGACGGTTCTGAATATCGATGCGGCCGCCGTGTTCGTCGACGATCTTCTTCACCATCGGCAGGCCGAGGCCGGTGCCGCGTGCCTTCGATGTCACGTAGGGTTCGAAGGCGCGCGCCAGGATTTTCGGCGCGAAGCCGGGACCGTTGTCCATGATCGCCAGGCGCACCGCGATGCCGGCCGCGCCGTCGGCGCCGGTGTAGTGGATGATCTCGGTGGCGACGTCGATGCGCGGCGCCGGGGCATCAGGTCCACGGTCTGCCAGCGCATCCTGGGCGTTCTGCAGCAGGTTGTGGATCACCTGGCGCAGCTGGGTGGCGTCGCCCATCACCGCCGGCAAATTCGGTGCCAGCGCGGCGTGGATGATGTCGGACGCATCCTCGGCCAGATACAGGTTCAGGATCTGCTCGATCAGCCCGTTCAGATCGAGCGGCTCGAGCACCGCAGGCGGCGTGCGCGCGTAATCGCGGAAGTCGTCGACCATGCGCTTCATGGCATCCACCTGGTTCACGATGGTGGAAGTCGCGCGCGCCAGCAGGGCCGCGTCGGCTTCTTCCAGCTTTTCCTCGAGCTTCATCTGCAGGCGCTCGGCCGACAGCTGGATCGGCGTGAGCGGGTTCTTGATCTCGTGGGCCAGGCGGCGCGCCACCTCGCCCCAGGCCACCGAGCGCTGGGCCGAGATCACGTCCGAGATATCGTCGAACACCACGATGAAGCCGCTGCCCGC
>DAMABW010000252.1:0-7008 GCA_031999925.1 Massilia sp.
TGTTCGTTGGAGAACCAGGCACTGCCCGCGGTCCAGAGTTCGAGGGCCGTCTCGCGCGGCAGGTGGCCATTGTCTCCGTACAGGGCCAGGCCGCCGACGGTGCGCCCGGTGACCAGCCAGTACAGTGCCGTCCACGGGTTGTAGCTGGCCACGCGGGTGGCGTCGGTACCGGCGCCGACCGGCACGCCGCTCGCCAGCATCTGCTTGATCGGCGGCGTGGCGCGCGCGGCGTCCTTGCCGTAGCGGTCGACGAAGTATTCGCCCTGGAAGGCCATGCGGTGCTGGATCGCGATGCCGCCGCCCAGTGCGCGTACGCGCTCGATGCTGCGTTCGCTGATGGTCTCGCAATGGTCGAACATCCAGTGCAGGCCATCGAAGGGAATCTCGCGGTTCACTTTCTCGAACACATCGAGCATGCGCGTGATCGACTCCTCGTACGTCGCATGCAGGCGGAAGGGCCAGCGACTCGCCACCAAGTGGCGCACCACCTTTTCCAGTTCGTCTTCCATGCCGGCCGCCAGTTCCGGGCGCGGTTCCAGGAAATCCTCGAAGTCGGCCGCCGAGAATACCAGCATCTCGCCGGCGCCATTGTGGCGGTAGTAATCGCTGCCCTGCCCCGGCGTCACCATGTCGGTCCAGCGCTGGAAGTCTTCCAGTTCGCCGCCCTTGTTCTGGGTGAACAGGTTGTAGGCGATGCGGATGGTCAGCTGTTCCTCGCGGTCGAGCTGTTCCACCACCGCGTAATCGTTGGGGAAGTTCTGGAAGCCGCCGCCGGCGTCGATGGCGCTGGTGATGCCGAGGCGGTTCAGTTCGCGCATGAACTGGCGCGTGGAATTCACCTGCAAGTCGAACGGCAGCGTCGGTCCCTTGGCCAGGGTGGCATACAGGATCATCGCGTTCGGGCGGGCGATCAACATGCCGGTAGGGTTGCCGGCGGCGTCGCGCTGGATCTCGCCACCCGGTGGATTCGGCGTGTCCTTCGTGTAGCCGACAGCGCGCAGGGCGGCGCGGTTCAGCAGCGCGCGGTCGTACAGGTGCAGGATGAAGACCGGCGTATCGGGCGCGGCGGCGTTGATCTCTTCCAGGGTCGGCAGGCGGCGCTCGGCAAACTGGAACTCGCTCCAGCCGCCGACCACGCGCACCCACTGCGGATGCGGGGTGCGGTCGGCCTGGTCCTTCAGCATGCGCAGCGCGTCGCTAAGGGATGGCACGCCTTCCCAGCGCAGCTCGAGGTTGTAGTTCAGTCCACCGCGGATCAGGTGCAGGTGCGAATCGTTCAGGCCCGGGACCACGGTGCGGCCGTTCAGGTCGATGACCTGGCTGCCCGCTTCGCGATAACGCATCACGTGTTCGACATCGCCGACCGCGAGGAAGCGGCCGTCCTGCATGGCGACCGCGCTGGCCTGCGGCTGCTCGCGGTCGAGGGTGGCGAAGCGGCCGTTGATGAGGATGAGGGGCGCCGCGGCGCTGCGGTTGGACTGTGCTTGCATGTGCTGCTCCTGTCGCCGGGCGCTGGCCGGCACGATGGTGGGGTAAAGGTCCGCCCTTTCGGCGGACCTGTTGACGGCTTGCGATAAAGGCTTAGCGTGTGGCCGGCACCGGCGCCAGCACTTCGTTCTGGCCCTGATTGCGTGCCGCGGCCTTGTGCACCATCGTGTAGGCGTAATCAACACCCATGCCGTAGGCGCCGGAGTGCTCGCGCACGATGTCCATCACGGCGTTGTAGGTATCGCGGTGGGCCCAGTCGCGCTGCCATTCGAGCAGCACCTGCTGCCAGGTGACCGGCACCACGCCGGCCTGCACCATGCGCTGCATGGCGAAGTCGTGGGCTTCTTTCGTGGTGCCGCCGGATGCATCGGCCACCATGTAGATTTCGTAGTCGCCTTCGAGCATGGCGCACAGAGCGAAGGTGGTGTTGCACACTTCCGTCCAGAGGCCGGCGACGATCACCTTTTTGCGGCCGTTGGCCTTCAGCGCATCGCGCACCTTCTGGTCGTCCCAGGAATTCATCGAGGTGCGCTCCAGGATAGGCTGGCCGGGGAAGACGTCCAGGATTTCCGGGTAGGTCTTGCCGGAGAAGGAATCGGTTTCCACGGTGGTGATGGTGGTCGGGATGCCGAAGGCTTTTGCTGCCTTGGCCAGGCCGACCACGTTGTTCTTCAGGGTCTGGCGGTCGATCGACTGCACGCCGAAGGCCATCTGCGGCTGGTGATCGATAATGATCAGCTGCGAGTTTTCCGGGGTCAGGACTTCGAGTTTGGCGTTGTTCATGGTGTGCTCCTTTGGTATTGTGGTTTGCCGGCCTTGGCCGCGGCGGGTTTGGAAATCGATCAGCCTTGACGGGTGTCTTCGGCTTCGGTGTTGGCGTTGACTGGCACGCCGGTAATCTTGGTCTGGCATTCGCTGGCGAACCAGGCGCGGGTGAGCGGAATACCGTCGATCACACGCTTGGCCACCGGCACGATCTGCTCGCCAGCCAGCATGCCCAGCAAGCCGATCAGGGCGATGGCGGGCGGCGCCGGGGAGCGCACGTTGATCACACCGTAGAGCACGCCAGCCAGGATGCCGGCGCCGAAAGAGATCAGGTAGACCATGTTCGCTCCTCGTTGTACTGCGTTGATGATGCCGATACGTTCGGTTATATCGTCGAACGCTTCGGCTGCCCGTAGTGCCTGTTCCTCCTGCATCGCCCTGTGTGTGCTGCGATGGAGTTCATTATGCGTGGCTAAAATGAAAACGAAAAACGGGAAAAATACAGTTGTAAAATCAAATTTTTCGATGATTGTTTTTGGGGTGGCGGCTGGGCTCGGGCTGCTACCGGTGAAAAGACTTTGACCGTGTTGATGAGATGAAGATTCCGATGACTTCCTGTCCGCTTGTCCTGCTGCCCGGGTTCATGCTGGACGAGACCTTGTGGGACGAGGTCCTTCCGCTGCTGGAATGGGAGGCGCCGATTCACCGCTTGCCGCTGGGGCCGGGCACGACGATGGACGAGATTGCGCGCGGCGTGGCAGCAGCGGCTCCGGAGCGCTTCGTACTGGTGGGCTTTTCGCTGGGCGGGTATATCGCGCGCAAGGTGGCCGAACTGTTTCCGGAGCGGGTGGCGGCGCTGGTGCTGGTTGCCAGTTCGCTCGAGTCCGATACACCGGAGCGGGCCAAGGCAAAGCAGGATGCGATCAGGGCGCTGGACCCGTCGACGTTCCGTGGCCTGAGCACGGGGTCGATTGCGCAGTCGCTGCATCCGGACCGGCGCGGAGACCGGGAACTGGTCGCGCGGATCAGGGAGATGGGGCGGCGACTCGGTTATGAGGCAATGGTGGTGCAATCAGGGCTGAGGCGGGATGGAATTGCGGCAGCGACATTGACGTGTCCGACGCTGGTGATCGGAGCAGATCAGGATGCCCTGCGCAGCGTGGAAGAGACCGAGGAATTGGCTGCCGCAGTCCCTGGTGCCAGGCTCGAGGTCATCAAGGCGTCTGGCCACATGCTGCCGCTGGAGCAGCCTCATGTATTGGCCGCCACCATCCAGGCCTGGCTTGACGCATTAGAAAAGTTATCCTGATTACATGCATACCATTTACGCAATGAAGCCCATCAATATGCAACATTCGTCACAAATTTGACGAAATTGCGTGACAGTTGCCTTGGCGCAATTTAAGATTGTGGGCCTTCACCACAGTTCGGCTGCACGCTTGTGCTCGTCTCTCCAATGAGCAACCTCAACAATATCGCCGGCTGGCGGGAGCGCATCTTTGCCTCCTTGCTGACAGTTGTACTGGTTGTGGGCGCCATCTCCACCGCTGTCGTCATTCCCTTCCTGATCCAGAACGGCATGTCGCTGGTCGCGCTTGCCGATGGCTTGGCACTGGCCTGGATGTTCGCGATATGGCGTTTCAAGCGGCTGTCGTATGCCACCCGGGTGCTGAACTTCCTGGCGGTGGTGTACGTGCTGGCCATCGTCCTGATGCTGTCGGTCGGTTCCGCCAGCCTGAGCTACCTGCTCGGCCCGCCCCTGATCGCCGCCATCCTGCTGAACCTCCGCTCGGCCATGATCGCCACCGCCCTTGGCGTCGCCGCCCTCGTCGTGGCCGGTGCGACCAGCCATATCGAATTGAGCGTGCCGGGCATGAGCGATGCGCCGCTGAAGTCCTCGGTCGTCGCCGCCATCAATTTCAGCACGGTAGGCATCATGCTGTCGCTGACCTGCAGCACCCTCCTGCAAGGCCTGGCGCGCTCGCTCAAGGAGCTCGAACTCACGTCTGCCGCCGTCGCCCGCCTGAACGACATGGTCCTGATCCTCAAGGCCGCCGACATTCCTGGTCCGGAGCAGCCGATCATCTTCGTCAACGATGCCTTCCTGCAGAGGATGGGCTATGCACGCGACGACGTCCTCGGCAAGGGCTTGTATCTCCTGCGCGGCCCGGATACCGATGACGCCGTCTTTGCAGGCCTGTTCGAGGCGATGGCGGCGAACCGTTCCGCCAAGGCCGAGCTCATGGTTCACACATGGTCCGGCGCGGCGTTTTGGATGGAAATCGAGGTCATGCCGTTCACCCGCGAAGAGGAAAGCGTGCACCATTGGGTGGTCGTCAGCCGCGACATCACGGAACGCCGCACGGCGGCGGACGCCATCCACCGCCTGGCGTTCTACGATGTGCTGACCGGCCTGCCGAACCGGCGCTTGCTGATGGACCGCCTGAGCACCGTGGTGGCGCGCAGCCAGGCCGAACACACCGTCAGCGCGGTGCTGTACCTGGACATCGACAAATTCAAGAACGTCAACGACGAACGCGGTCATGCAACCGGCGACGTCTTGCTCGAACATGCCGCCGCGCGCTTGCAACAGGCCGTGTGCGGCAGCGACATGGTCGCCCGCATCGGCGGCGACGAATTCGTGATCCTGCTCGACAGCCGCGATCCGCATCCGGACACCGCCGCACGCCGCGCGGTGGAAGCCACCGCCCTGGTGCGCGCGACCCTGGCGGCGCCGCTCGACCTCAAGGGCCAGCCCTACCGTATCGCGGCCAGCATCGGCATCGCGCTGGCCAGGCCCGGCGGGCCGGGTGCGCACGACCTGCTGCGCGAAGCCGACACCGCCATGTACCACGCCAAGGCCGGCGGGCGCGATGGCGTGATGGTGTTCGAGGACGCCATGCTGGCCGACGCGCAGCGCAAGCTCACGCTGGAACGCGACCTGGGCGCGGCGCTCGAGACCGGCGAACTGGCGATGCACCTGCAGTTGCAGGTCGACGGGCGCGGCCTGCCGGCCGGCGCCGAGCTGCTCATGCGCTGGCGCCGTGCCGATGGCAGCATGGAGCGGCCGGACATCTTCATTCCGGTAGCCGAGTCGAGCGGCCTGATCGTGCCGATCGGCCACTGGGCCTTGCGCCAGGCATGCGCCGCCTGGCTGGCGCTCGACAGGGCCGGGCACGCCCTGCCCCTGTCGCTCAATGTCAGCCCGATCCAGTTCCGCCAGCCCGACTTCGTCGAGCAGGTACAAAGGATTTTCGAAGAGATGGGCGTGCCGCCTCAGCAGTTCATCTTCGAGGTGACGGAAGGCTTGCTGATCGAGGATATCGACCAGACGATCACGCGCATGCACCAGCTGGCCAGCCTGGGCATCCGCTTCTCGGTCGACGATTTCGGGACCGGCTATTCGAACCTGGGCTATTTGAAGAAGATGCCGCTGTACGAACTGAAGATCGACAAGAGCTTCATGCGCGACACGCCGCAGGACCACAACAGCACGGCGATCGTCCAGTCCATCCTGGCGATGGCCGCCCACCTTGGGCTACGCGTGGTCGCCGAAGGCGTGGAGACTGCGGCACAGGCGTGCTACCTCGGGCAGCACGGGGCACCTTACATGCAGGGCTACCATTATCACCGGCCGATGCCGCTGGGCGACGTGATCGAGCGCCTGCACGCCGCCGAATACGCCTGACTGCCTTTACTCGTGGCGGTACACGCGCGGCTCCAGCGTGTGCTCTTCGACGGCAGGCGCATCAGCCACCGCCGCAGCCGGCGCCGCAGCATCGCGCTTCGGATACGGCGTGCCATCCTTGTGCGTGTAGCTGTTCGTCGCGCCGTCGTACATCAAGTCGATGTCCGGATAGGTCGCCCGGTCCGCAGGGATATTCGGCCCCACCGCCACGAACAGTGCATTGCCCCAGCTGCGGTTCACCAGATGATGGCCGTTCGGTTTCCCCGCCGGGAAGGCGGCGCAGTCGCCCGCGCGCATCAGGGTTTCGCCTTCATCGGTGATGAGGGTCAGTTCGCCCGACACCACCATCACGAATTCGTCTTCATGCGTATGCCAGTGGCGCTGCGACGAGGCGGCGCCCGGCTTGAGTTCGACCAGGTTGACGCCGAACTGGCTCAGGCCGCCGGCCTCGCCCAGCGACTGGCGGCTGCGGCCGTTGACGATCTCGGCGAAGGGTTCGGGATAACCGGTGCCGGTCAGCACCGGGATACTGCTCAGGTCTAGCCGCGACATGCTTGCTCCTTATGGAATGAGTGGGCCGCGGCTGTGACCGGTAGGTGCGCGTCAGCCGCGTTTCTGCACCAGCGTCAGGATATCGTAACTTGCCACCAGTTCGTCGTTCTGGTTGGTGACCTGCACATCCCAGGCCACCACGCCCTGCCCGCGTCCCTGCTCGTCGGTACGGTTGCGGTCGACCTTGCGCTTGCAGGTCAGGCGTGCGCGGATGGTGTCGCCGATGGCCACCGGCGCCACGAAGCGCAGGTTGTCCAGGCCGTAGTTGGCCAGCACCGGGCCCGGCGCCGGCGACACGAACAGCCCGGCCGCCGCCGACAGCACGAAGTAGCCGTGCGCAATGCGCTTGCCGAACTGCGTGTCCTTGGCCGCGATCTCGTCGAAGTGCATGTAGAAGTAGTCGCCCGAGATACCGCCGAAATTGACGATGTCCGCTTCGCTCACGGTGCGGCGGTGGGTCAGCAGCGAATGGCCGATTTCCAGGTCTTCGAACCAGCGGCGGAACGGGTGGATCT
>DAMABW010000253.1:0-6483 GCA_031999925.1 Massilia sp.
GTTTGGCTAATACGTGCTCCTACAACCGTTTTAGCCAAACTCCTACAAGATTTTTATGACTTCCTCCGCGACTTCAGGTAATAGCAATTTAGCAAGTAATGCCATCCTTCCCTTGTCGGACAAGGTGCAGGAAGCGCTTGCGATCACCAAGCGCGGTGTCGACGAACTGCTGATCGAAAGCGAATTTGCACAAAAGCTGGCCCGCTCCGAGAAAAGCGGCGAACCGCTGCGCATCAAGCTCGGCGCCGACCCGACCGCCCCGGACCTGCACCTCGGCCACACCGTGGTGCTGAACAAGCTGCGCCAGCTGCAAGACCTCGGCCACGAAGTGACCTTCCTGATCGGCGACTTCACCTCGATGATTGGCGACCCGTCGGGCCGCAATGCCACCCGCCCGCCGCTGACCCGCGAGCAGATCGAGGAAAATGCCCAGACCTATTTCCGCCAGGTGGGCCTGATCCTGGACCCGGAACGCACGAAAATGCGCTACAACTCCGAGTGGTGCGACCCGCTGGGCGCGCGCGGCATGATCCAGTTGGCGTCGCGCTACACCGTGGCGCGCATGATGGAACGCGACGATTTCACCAAACGCTACAAGAGTGGGACTCCGATCGCTGTTCATGAGTTCCTCTATCCTTTGATGCAAGGCTACGATTCGGTCGCTTTGAAATCAGACCTTGAGCTAGGTGGAACGGACCAAAAATTTAATCTGCTGGTTGGCCGCGAACTCCAGAAAGACTACGGGCAAGAGCCCCAGTGCATCCTTACCATGCCGCTGCTCGAAGGCCTGGACGGCGTCGACAAGATGTCCAAGTCCAAAAACAATTACATCGGCATTACCGAGGCGCCCAACATGATGTTCGGCAAGCTGATGAGTATTTCCGACACCATGATGTGGAAATATTTCGAACTGCTGTCCTTCCGCCCGCTGGCCGACATCGCCGCCCTGAAGGCAGCCATCGAAGGCGGCGCCAATCCGCGCGACGCGAAAGTGGCGCTGGCCAAGGAAATCGTCACCCGCTTCCACTCGGCAGGAGCGGCCGACGATGCACTGGCCGACTTCGTGAACCGCTCGAAGGGCGGCATTCCGGACGACGTGCCGGAAGTGGCGGTCTCGGGCGCGCCGCTGGGCGTGGCCCAGTTGCTGAAGGCGGCCGGCCTGTGCGCCTCGACCTCGGAAGCCATGCGCATGATCGACCAGGGCGGCGTGCGCATCAACGGCGCCGTGGTCAGCGACAAGGGCCTGCAGGTCGACGCAGGCAACTTCGTGATGCAAGTCGGCAAGCGCAAGTTCGCCCGCGTGACCTTCACTGGATGATCGCCCTGCTGCAACGCGTCAGCCACGCCAGCGTCGTGGTTGACGGCGCCACCATTGGCGCAATCGAGGCCGGCCTGATGGTGCTGATCTGCGCCGAGAAGGGCGACACCGAGCGCGAGGCCGACGCCTTGCTGGCCAAGCTGCTCGGCTACCGCGTGTTTTCCGACGAAGCCGGCAAGATGAACCGCAGCGTAACGGATACCTGCGGCGCCTTGCTGCTGGTGCCGCAGTTCACGCTTGCCGCCGACACCCGCTCCGGCACCCGTCCCTCGTTCTCGCCGGCCGCCAGCCCGGAAGACGGCCGCCGCCTGTTCGATTATTTCGTGCGCCAGGCATGCACACGGCATGGCAAAGTTGAAACCGGTCAATTTGGCGCGGACATGAAAGTATCGCTGACCAATGACGGACCGGTGACGATCTGGCTGCGTGTTGATCCGGTCGACGTCAAGCGCTGAAACCCGTACTGCCTCATGGCGGTCAATAGAAAGGAGTCCCACTAGGGAGATCGTGATGAAAATCTGGAGTGATTCGTTTACCGAAGGCGGCCCGATTCCGCCGGAATGCGCTTTCGCCGTCATCGACCCGGCCACCCACGTGCGCCTGTCGAGCAACCGCAATCCCCACCTGGCCTGGGACGACGTACCCGCCGGCACCCAGTCGCTGGTGCTGCTCTGCCACGACCGCGACGTGCCGACCGACGGCACCGACGTCAACAAGGAAGGCAAGACCGTTCCCGAAGACCTGAAGCGCGCCGATTTCTATCACTGGACCCTGGTCGACATTCCGCCCAGCCTGAAAAAACTGGAAGAAGGCCAGTTCTCCGACATGGTCACGCCGGGCGGCAAATCCGGCCCGAACCTGCCTTTCCTGGTCAAGAACGGCACCGAGCACCAGCTGCGCCAGGGCACCAACGACTACACCGGCTGGTTCGCGGCCGATCCCGACATGGCCGGCGAATACTTCGGCTACGACGGTCCTTGCCCGCCATGGAACGACGAGCGCGTGCATACCTACGTGTTCACGCTCTATGCGCTGGACGTCGCCCAGCTGCCGCTGGAAGGCACATTTACCGGCCAGGAAGCGCGCCTGGCCATGCGCGGCCACATCCTCGACGAGGCCCAGATCTTCGGCGTGTACTCGCTCAATCCCCAGATCGCGAGCACGCTGTAATCCCACGCCCCGGTTTCCGGGGCTTTTTCTTTTTCATGCAAAACACACCTCCTACCCGGATCGTGCTGATCCGCCACGGCGAAACCGCCTGGAACGCCGAACGCCGCCTGCAAGGCCACCTCGATATCGACCTGAATGCCGAAGGCGAGCGCCAGGCGCGTGCCCTGGCCGCGGCACTGGCCGGCGAACATTTCGACGTCCTGGTGTCGAGCGACCTGGCGCGCGCCGCCCAGACCGCGAAAGCCCTTGGCGACAAGCGCGACCAGCCGCTCTACATTGACGGCCGCCTGCGCGAGCGCTGCTACGGCGGCTTCGAAGGTTTGCTGTATGCCGAGATCGAACAGCACTTCCCCAAGGAGTTTGCTGCCTGGCAGGCGCGCAACGTCGATGCCGAGCTGCCGCCGGGGAAGAACCAGGGCGAAACCTTCCGCCAGTTCTATGACCGTGTGGTGCCGGCCATCCTCGGCTGGGCCGAAGACAACCCGGGCAAGTCGCTGGCCCTGGTGGCCCATGGCGGCGTGCTCGAGTGCGCCTACCGCGCCGCGCTCGGCCTGCCGCTGGAAACGCCGCGCGACTTCAAGGTGCTGAACGCCAGCATCAACCGCTTTACCGTGCGCGACGGCAAGCTCGAGCTGGTGAGCTGGGGCGAGGTGGACCACCTGCGTCCGGCCGTGATGGACGACCTCGGGTAGCCATGTATTTTCCGGCTGTCCACAGTAAATTGTGCCGTTCGCGACAGTTCGGGAAAAAATTTGCTGATAATTTGAGCAGCGATTCGGGTAAAATAGCAGGTTCCCGCAAATTCTTACCCCATTCCCGCTGTGCAAATCGGTCCGTATTTACTTCGCAATAATGTCTTTGTCGCACCCATGGCGGGTGTGACCGACCGTCCGTTCCGCCAGCTGTGCAAGCAGTTGGGCGCGGGCTATGCGGTATCGGAAATGGCGGCGTCGAACCCGCGCCTCTGGGCCAGCGAAAAGACCAGCCGCCGCACCGACCATGAAGGCGAAATGGAACCGAAGGCGGTGCAGATCGCCGGCGCCGACCCGCAGGATCTGGCCGATTGCGCCCGTCACAACGTCGAGCGCGGCGCCCAGATCATCGACATCAACATGGGCTGCCCGGTAAAAAAGGTGTGCAACAGCTGGTGTGGTTCGGCCTTGCTGCAACATGAAGACCTGGTCGAGCGCATCCTCAACGCGGTGGTGGAGGCGGTGGACGTGCCGGTGACGCTGAAGTTCCGCACCGGCTGGGACCGCCAAAACAAGAATGCGCTGCGCATCGCGGGCATGGCCGAGCAGGCCGGCATCCAGATGCTGACCCTGCACGGCCGCACCCGCGCCGACGGCTACAAGGGTGAGGCCGAGTACGACACCATCCGCGCCGTGAAGGCGGCGGTCGGGATTCCGGTGGTCGCGAACGGCGACATCACCACGCCGGAAAAGGCGAAATTTGTGCTGGACTACACCGGCGCCGATGCGGTGATGATCGGCCGCGCGGCCCAGGGCCGGCCCTGGATCTGCCGCGAAATCGACCACTACCTGCGCACCGGCGAACTGTTGCCGGCGCCATTGGTGGAAGAGGTGCGGCACCTGATGAACGAACACCTGCCGGCGCACTATGCCTTCTACGGCGAATATGTCGGCGTCCGTACGGCGCGCAAGCACATCGGCTGGTACGTCGAGGATTTGCCGGGCGGCGAGGAATTCCGCCAGCGCATGAACCGGATGGAATCGACGAGCGAACAGCTGGATGCGGTGGATAAATTCTTCCAATCCCAACTGGCGTTCGGCGAGCGGTTACAATACCGGCCCGCGCAGCCTGACGTTGAGGCACAAGCAGCATAAAAGTAGTCAAACAAGAATAAGAACGATGGGGACGTCGCCGTCACGCGCGGCGAAGCAAACACTAACCAGGATGAAGCAGCAGACATGAGCAAAGAGAGTATCCAGGAAGTTGTCCAGAAGAGCCTCGAGGACTATTTCAATGACCTGGGCGAGCAGAAGCCGACGAACATCTACGACATGATGGTCATGACCGTCGAGAAGCCGATCCTCGAAGTGGTGATGACGCGTGCCGACGGCAACCAGTCGCACGCGGCCCAGATGCTGGGCATCAACCGCAATACCTTGCGCAAGAAACTGCAAGAGCACGGACTGCTCTAACGCTTGCCGGCACGAGTGGCCGTGCGCGGGCGCGGCCAGCATGGCGTGCCCTGAATCCGCACAACATTTTCATCAACCTTGGCCACTCCCATGATCAAACAAGCTCTCATTTCCGTCTCCGACAAGACCGGCGTGCTCGATTTTGCGCGCGCGCTGTCTGCGCTCGGCGTCAACATCCTGTCGACCGGCGGCACCGCCAAACTGCTGCAGGACAATGGCGTGCCCGTGACGGAAGTTGCCGATTACACCGGCTTCCCGGAAATGCTCGACGGCCGCGTGAAGACCCTGCACCCGAAGGTCCACGGCGGCATCCTCGCGCGCCGCGATTTCCCTGAGCACGTGTCCAAGCTGGAAGAGCACGGCATTCCGCAGATCGACATGGTGGTGGTGAACCTGTATCCCTTCCAGCAGACCGTGGCCAAGGAACAGTGCTCGCTGGAAGACGCGATCGAGAACATCGACATCGGCGGCCCGACCATGCTGCGTTCGGCGGCCAAGAACCATAAGGACGTGGTCGTGATCGTCGACCCGGCCGACTACGGCGTGGTGCTGGCGGAAATGAAGGGCACTGGCGCCACGGCCGGCGCGGTGGGCTACGACACCAAGTTCCGCCTGGCCAAGAAAGTCTTTGCGCACACGGCGCAATACGACGGCGCCATCACCAACTACCTCACCAGCCTGGGCGAGGACAAGCAGCACGCTACCCGTTCGAGCTACCCGCAGACGATCAACATGTCGTTTGAAAAAGTGCAGGACATGCGCTACGGCGAAAACCCGCACCAGGGCGCCGCGTTCTACCGCGACATCACGGCTGTCGATGGCGCGCTGGCCAACTACCGCCAGCTGCAGGGCAAGGAACTGTCGTACAACAACATCGCCGATGCCGACGCGGCCTGGGAATGCGTCAAGTCGCTGGGCGGCCTGGGGCAGCCGGCCGGCTGCGTGATCGTCAAGCACGCCAATCCGTGTGGCGTGGCGATCGGCGTGGATGCGCTGGATGCCTACTCGCGCGCGCTGCAGACCGACCCGACCTCGGCCTTCGGCGGCATCATCGCCTTCAACGTGGAAGTCGACGGCCGTGCGGCCGAGGCGCTGGCGAAACTGTTCGTCGAAGTGCTGATCGCTCCGTCGTTCACCGCCGAAGCGCGCCAGATCATGGCGGCCAAGCAGAACGTGCGCCTGCTGGAAATTCCGCTGGGCCTGGGCCAGAACGCCTACGACGTGAAACGCGTCGGCGGCGGCTTGCTGGTGCAATCGCCGGATGCGAAGAACGTGGGCCTGGGCGAACTGCGCGTGGTCACCAAGAAGCAGCCGACCCAGCAGCAATTGCAAGACCTGATGTTTGCCTGGCGCGTGGCCAAGTTCGTCAAGTCGAATGCGATCGTGTTCTGCGGTAACGGCATGACCCTGGGCGTGGGGGCAGGGCAGATGAGCCGCATCGATTCGGCGCGCATCGCGTCGATCAAGGCGCAGAACGCGGGCCTGTCCCTTAGTGGTTCGGCAGTGGCGTCGGATGCCTTCTTCCCGTTCCGTGACGGGCTGGACGTGGTGGTCGATGCGGGCGCGACCTGCGTGATCCACCCGGGCGGCTCGATGCGCGACCAGGAAGTGATCGATGCGGCCGATGAGCGCGGCGTGGTGATGCTGTACACCGGTACCCGCCACTTCCGTCATTAATCATTGTTAGCAGGGCCGGGTTTCGTAGGGTGGGCCGGGCCGCGCAAGGCACCTGTGCCCACGCGGTACCCGGCCTGATCTGTCGGAACGTATGCAGCTTGTAGGGTGGGCACAAGTGCCCACCCTACATCACTGTGTTTTGTTGTAACGTAT
>DAMABW010000253.1:6493-6996 GCA_031999925.1 Massilia sp.
ACGTATTCGGCAACACTCCGATGCAAACCTGTGTTTATACACAGTATTTTTCCCACGAACCTTGCTGGCCGGTATAACATTCGATAATGATTATTCTCGGCATCGACCCTGGCTTGCGCACGACCGGCTTTGGCGTCATTGAAAAGCAGGGCAGCAAACTGCGCTACATCGCCTCGGGCACCATCAAGACCGGTCTGGAAGGGGCATTGCCGCCGCGCCTGAAGATCATCCTCGATGGCGTGCGCGAGATCGTCGCAACCTACCAGCCGGCCTGCGCGGCCATCGAAAAAGTCTTCGTCAACGTCAATCCGCAATCCACGCTGCTGCTGGGCCAGGCGCGCGGCGCGGCGATCAGCGCCCTGGTCAGCGCCGACCTGGATGTGGCGGAGTACTCGCCGACCCAGATCAAGCAAGCCGTGGTTGGCACCGGCAAGGCGGCCAAGCCGCAGGTCCAGGACATGGTCTCGCGCCTGCTGACGCTGCCCGGTTTGCCCGGTTCGGAC
>DAMABW010000254.1:0-6986 GCA_031999925.1 Massilia sp.
CAGACCACATTCAAGGCCGCAGGCCGCGCGTCCATCATCGGCCGCAGGCCGCTTATCGCCCCGCAAACTCGTTCAAATAATCGACCAGTGCCTGCACACCTTCGATCGGCATCGCGTTGTAGATCGATGCCCGCATACCGCCGACGGACTTGTGGCCCTTCAGCTGCAGCAGCCCGCGCGCCTTGGCGCCGGCCAGGAATTGCTCATTCAGTGATTCATCACGTAAATAAAACGGGATATTCATGCGCGAGCGACATGATTCGTCGACGCGGTTCGCATAAAAATCATCGCGGTCCAGCGCCTCGTACAGCAGGCGCGCCTTCTCGATATTACGCGCTTCCATCGCCGCCACGCCACCCTGCGCCTTCAGGTGCGCAAATACGAGACCGGCGATATAGATCGCGTAGGTCGGCGGCGTATTGAACATCGACTCGTGCTCGGCCACGTTCTTCCAGTTGAAAGCGGACGGACAGATCGGCAGCGCGTGCTCCAATAAATCCTCGCGCACGATCACCAGGGTGAGCCCGGCCGGCCCGATGTTCTTCTGGGCCCCTGCAAAGATCACGCCGTACTGCGACACGTCAATCTGCCGCGACAGGATATGCGAGGACATGTCCGCCACCAGCGGCACGTCGCCAGGCACCTGCGGCACGAAGTTGTACTCGACGCCGTCGATGGTCTCGTTGGTGCACACGTGCAGGTAGGCCGCGCCGTCGGTCAGCTGCCACGTTTCCTGCAGCGGAACCGAGGCAAAGCCCCCGGCCTGGCTCGACGCCGCCACATTCACCTGCGCATAGCGCGCCGCCTCCTTGATCGACTTGCCCGACAACGACCCCGTGTGCACGAAGTCGATGACCGCCGGCTCGCGCACGCGCCCCAGCAAATTCATCGGGATGATGGCGTTCTGGCCGAGCCCCCCGCCCTGCATGAACAGGATGCGGTAGTTGGCCGGCACCGCCAGCAATTCGCGCAAATCGGCCTCGGCCTGCTTGTAGATCGAGATGAATTCGGGACCACGGTGCGACATCTCCATCACCGACATGCCGCTGCCCTGCCAGTCGAGCATTTCGCTGGCGGCCTGCTGCAACACGGCCTTCGGCAAGACGGCCGGGCCGGCGGAGAAATTGAATACCTGGGTCATCGTGGTCCTTTCTGTCTTATTTCTTGGCGTCCTTGGTCAGCGACTGCATCAGCTTGTTGATGCGCGGCGCCATGATCTGGTTGCTGATCGCCATGCCTTCGCCCATCAGCTTCGGCGTGGTGGCCAGCATCTTCTGGCCGACCGGGCTCTGGTAGAAGGCGCTCATCTGGCGCACTTCCTCGAGCGTGTAGGTGCGGGCGTAGATCGGCACCAGGGCGTCGAGCATCTCTTCCATCAGGCCCGGATCGCTGAACAGCGTGTGCAGGGCCGCGCCGACCTGGGGAACCGCCTTTTCCATCTCGGCCAGCTTGGCCTGCTTGGCCTTGGCATCGAGCTTCGGATCGGCATTCACGGCGGCAATCGCGCCGGCGCGCATGTTCTGCGGCAGGCTCACTTCCATCTGGGCGAAGGTGGCCTTCATGATGTCGCGCAACTTCATCGCCTCGAACATCGCGCGCACGGCGGCGCTGATCTGCGGATCGACGGCGCCGGCGGCGGCCGGTGCCGCAGGTGCTGCAAAGACGGCAGGCGCGGCGCCGGACAAGGCGATCACGCTGGCAAAGGCTACGAGGAATTTCTTCATTGTTGTTCTCCTTCAGGTAACGGCTCTGATGGCCGATCAATAAAAAAACCGCCTGCCGCGACCCCGGAAGGGGAAGCGCACAGGCGGTCTTTGCAACACAGCATACACGACACGGCCGGGACAGATCGATGTGCGCAAGGAGTCGCTCGCATCATGCCCGGCCCCGCCTTATTCCGGCGGCGTTTCGAGTTCGACCTCTTCGAGATCGGTCTCGACCACGCGCTGCAGGCCCGAGAGCTTGGTGCCGTCTTCCACCGCGATCAGCGTTACGCCCTGGGTCGCACGACCCATCTCGCGGATCTCGGCCACGCGGGTGCGGATCAGCACGCCGCCGGTGGTGATCAGCATGATCTCGTCGTTGGCGTCGACCAGGGTCGCGGCCACGACTTTACCGTTGCGTTCGGACTGCTGGATCGCGATCATGCCCTTGGTGCCGCGGCCGTGGCGGGTGTACTCCGTGATCGGGGTACGCTTGCCGAAGCCGTTCTCGGTGGCCGTGAGCACTGACTGCTGCTCGTTCTCGGCCACCAGCAGGGCGATGACTTGCTGGCCCTCTTCCAGGTTCATGCCGCGCACGCCGCGCGCGGTACGGCCCATCGGACGCACGTCGTTCTCGTCGAAGCGCACCGCCTTGCCGCCGTCCGAGAACAGCATCACGTCGTGCTCGCCGTCGGTCAGCGCGGCGCCGATCAGGAAGTCGCCCTCGTCGAGGTCGACCGCGATGATCCCGGCCTTGCGCGGGTTGCTGAAGTCTTTCAGCGGCGTCTTCTTGACGGTGCCCAGCGAGGTCGACATGAACACGTAATGGTCTTCCGGGAAGGTGCGGTTTTCGCCCGACAGCGGCAGGATGACCGTGATCTTCTCGTTATCCTGCAGCGGGAACATGTTCACGATCGGTTTGCCGCGCGAGTTGCGCGAACCCTGAGGCACTTCCCACACCTTCAGCCAGTACATGCGGCCGCGGTTACTGAAGCACAGCATGTAGTCGTGGGTGTTGGCGATGAACAGCTGGTCGATCCAGTCTTCGTCCTTGGTCGCCATCGCCTGCTTGCCGCGGCCGCCGCGCTTCTGCGCGCGGTACTCGGCGATCGGCTGCGACTTCATGTAGCCGGTGTGCGACAGCGTGACCACCATGTCCTGCGGCGTGATCAGGTCTTCGGTATCGAGGTCGCTGGCGTTGTGCTCGATGGCCGAACGGCGCGTATCCTTGCCGTTCTCGGCGTAGTCGCTCTTGATCTGCACCATCTCGTCGCTGATGATGGTCGTCACGCGCTCCGGGCGGGCCAGGATGTCGAGCAGGTCGGCGATGTGGGCCATCACTTCCTTGTACTCGTTGACGATCTTGTCCTGCTCCAGGCCGGTCAGGCGCTGCAGGCGCATCTGCAGGATTTCCTGGGCCTGCTCGTCGGACAGCTTGTACAGGCCGTCCTGCTGCATGCCGTAGTGCTTCGGCAGGTGCTCGGGGCGGAAGGCCTCGATGCCGCCGGCGGCGCCGGTTTCGGTACGGCTGAGCATTTCACGAACCAGCGACGAATCCCAGGCCTTTTGCATCAGTTCGACTTTCGCCACCGGCGGCGTCGGCGCGGCCTTGATGATGGCGATGAAGTCGTCGATGTTCGCCAGCGCAACGGCCAGGCCTTCCAGCATGTGCCCGCGCTCGCGCGCCTTGCGCAGCTCGAACACGGTGCGGCGCGTGACCACTTCGCGGCGGTGCGACAGGAAGCACTCCAGCATCTGCTTCAGGTTCAGCAGCTTCGGCTGGCCGTTCACCAGCGCCACCATGTTCATGCCGAAGGTGTCTTGCAGCTGGGTCTGCTTGTACAGGTTGTTCAGCACCACTTCCGGCACTTCGCCGCGCTTCAGCTCGATGACCACGCGCATGCCCGACTTGTCGGACTCGTCGCGGATGTCGCTGATGCCTTCAAGCTTCTTCTCGCGGACGTTGTCGGCGATACGCTCGAGCAGCGACTTCTTGTTCACCTGGTACGGCAGCTCGTCGATGATGATGGCCACGCGGCCGCCATCCTTGCCGTACTCTTCGAAGTGGGTCTTGGCGCGCATCACCACGCGGCCGCGGCCGGTGCGATAACCGTCGCGCACGCCCGAGACGCCGTAGATGATGCCGGCGGTCGGGAAGTCCGGCGCCGGGATCAGCTCGATCAGTTCGTCGATCGTGCAATCCGGGTTGCGCAGCAGGTGCTGGGCGCCGTTGATGACTTCCGACAAATTGTGCGGCGGGATGTTGGTGGCCATGCCGACCGCGATGCCCGAGGAGCCGTTGATCAGCAGGTTCGGGATCTTGGTCGGGAGGACCGTCGGCTCCTTCTCTTTGCCGTCATAGTTCGGCTGGAAGTCGACGGTGTCCTTGTCAATGTCGGCCAGCAGTTCGCTGGCGATCTTGTCGAGGCGGCACTCGGTGTAACGCATTGCCGCCGCGCTGTCGCCGTCGATCGAGCCGAAGTTGCCCTGGCCATCGACCAGGGTGTAGCGCAGCGAAAAGTCCTGGGCCATACGCACCAGCGTGTCGTAGATCGACGAGTCGCCGTGGGGGTGGTACTTACCCATGGTGTCGCCGACCACGCGCGCGCACTTCACGTACGGACGGTTGTAATTGTAATTACTTTCGTGCATCGAATAGAGCACGCGGCGGTGCACCGGCTTCAGGCCATCGCGCACATCCGGCAGCGCACGGCCCACGATCACGCTCATCGCGTAATCGAGGTAGCTCTTGCGCATCTCTTCTTCGAGGGAAATCGGGACTGTTTCTTTTGCGAATTGATCCATTGGGCGTGTCGACTGCTTTCAGGCTGTGGATTTATGAATTACAAGCGAAGGATTTTACCATGGGAGCCCCCTTCACAGCGTAATTCGGAGGCAATACACCATGTTCGCAAGACACTTGCCAAGTACGCACAATTGAACTTTTGACACATGCCTGTCATAAACCTTCGTCAAGCTAGCGTGCTCTGGCAATACATTGTTGCGCAGAAACAACGTGTCAAAATATGATGCACCGCAAATGGGCATCCCGCGGTCGTGCGGTCGTGGCGCATATGGCAAAATGGATGAGAAGTTAATTGCTTATTTCGCAATGCGAACCGTACACGGCTGCAGGAATGTTAATATTCTGCTTACGTTAATGCGAATGACCTGCCATCCAGTGACGGATAGATTGAAAACCGAAAGGAAGAAAAATATGAAGAAAATTGCAACCCTCATGCTCGCAGCTTCGGCCGTGCTGGCTGGCAGTGCGTTTGCTCAAAGCGCACCGCCCTACGCGCCGCTGACCACCGACATCCAGGCGAACAAGCCGTACAGCGCCTACGTCCAGGACAGCCGCGGCGTGATCGCGCGCGATCCTTTCGGCCTGTGCTGGCGTACCGGCTACTGGACCCCGGCCGACGCGGTCCCTGGCTGCGACGCGCCGCTGTGCGTCCCGCCTGAAAAACTGGAAAACGGCAAGTGCGTCGCTCCGCCGCCGCCGGTCGAAGCCGCGCCGCCTGCCCCGGCACCGACCCCGGCACCAGCCCCGGTCCCAACCTCGGAAAAAGTGAGCTACTCGGCTGACGCCTTCTTCGATTTCGACAAGGCCGTCCTGAAGCCTGAAGGCAAGGCATCGCTCGACGAACTGACCTCGAAACTGGGCGACATGAACCTGGAAGTCATCATCGCCGTCGGTCACACCGACTCGATCGGCACCGATGCCTACAACCAGAAGCTGTCGATCCGCCGCGCCGAAGCCGTCAAGGCCTACCTGCAAGGCAAGGGCGTCGATTCGAACCGCATCTACACCGAAGGCAAGGGCGAAGGCCAGCCGGTTGCAGACAACAAGAGCTCGGAAGGCCGTGCGAAGAACCGCCGCGTCGAGATCGAAGTGGTCGGCACCCGCAGCCGCCAGCAGTAATCCGGTTCGCCGGAGGCTGTGATCAAACCCCGCTACGGCGGGGTTTTTTTCGTCCCGCGCATTTTGTACTTCGCTCGACAAACTTTCCCGTTATTATTCCGTCCTATGACTACGAACGCCGACCCCCTCGAAATCTCGAAATTCAGTGAGCTCGCCCACCGCTGGTGGGACCCGACCTCGGAATTCCGACCGCTCCACGAAATCAATCCGCTGCGCCTGGAATGGATCAACGCGCGCGCACCGCTGGCCGGCAAGAACGTGATCGACATCGGTTGCGGCGGCGGCGTGCTGTCGGAATCGATGGCGCGCAAGGGCGCGAAAGTCACCGGCATCGACCTGTCGAAAAAGGCACTGAAAGTGGCCGACCTGCACAGCCTGGAGTCGGGCGTGGACGTGCGCTACAAACTGATCGCCGCCGAGGACATGGCTGCCGAAGAGCCAGGCCAGTACGACGTCGTCACCTGCATGGAAATGCTCGAGCACGTGCCCGATCCGGCATCCATCGTGCGCGCCGCCGCCGCCCTGGTGAAGCCGGGCGGCAAGCTGTTCTTCTCGACCATCAACCGCAATCCGAAGGCGTATTTGCTGGCTGTGATCGGCGCCGAATACGTGCTGCGCATGCTGCCGCGCGGCACCCACGACTACGGCAAGTTCATCACCCCGGCCGAGCTGTCGCAATACCTGCGCCTGGCGGGCCTGCAGGTGGACGGCATGAAGGGCCTGAGCTACAACCCGCTCACCAAGATCTATTCGCTCAACAACGACACCGATGTGAACTACATGGTGGCGTGCAGCAAACCCCTGTAAGAAGCCTTCAAGAACGATGACCTCCCCTGCCACGCCCGCGCCGCGCGCTGTCCTGTTCGACCTCGACGGCACGCTGGCCGACACCGCGCCCGACCTCGCCGCCGCCGTCAACTGGCTGCGCACCGAGCGCGGTCTCGCACCCACGCCCTACGCCGTCCTGCGCCCGACCGCCTCGGCCGGCGCGCGCGGCATGATCGGCGCCGCCTTCGGCCTGGCGCCGGGCGACGACGGCTACGAGGAATTGCGCCTGCAATGGTTCGACCGCTACCAGGACCACATGGCCGTCGAGAGCACCCTGTTCGAGGGCATCGACGCACTGTTGCAGGGCATCCTGGATGCCGGCATGGCCTGGGGCGTGGTCACCAACAAGCCCGCGCGCTTCACCGATCCCTTGATTCCGCAGATTAAGCTTGACCACGCGGGCTGTATCGTGTCAGGCGATACGATGCCGTTTTCGAAGCCGCATCCGGCGCCGCTGCTGGAAGGCGCGCGCCGCCTCGGCATCGCCCCTGAGCACTGCTGGTACGTCGGCGACGACCTGCGCGACATCG
>DAMABW010000255.1:0-6978 GCA_031999925.1 Massilia sp.
AATTGAACAGCCAGTTTCTGCGCTTCGCCGCCGCCGGCGCGGTCGGCACCGCTTGCCACTACCTGGTCCTGCTCGTCCTGAGCGGCGCCGCCGGCGTGCCTCCCGGACGCGCCGCCGCCTGCGGCGCCCTGGTCGGCGCCATCGTCAATTACTGGCTGAGCCGAAATCTGATTTTCCGCAGCGAGCGGCGCCATGCCGAAGCCCTGCCGCGCTTCGCCGCCATGGCCCTGGTCGGCGCCGTGCTGAACGGCCTGGTGGTCGGCGGCCTGGCCGGACTCGGCCTGCACTTCCTCCTCGCCCAGGTGTGCGCAACGCTGCTGGTCCTCGTTATCAATTATGTTGTGAGCAAAAAATGGATCTTTCCAAGCCGCAAATGAGTACGCTTGCCGGGCCCGCTACCGGCACGGGCCCGCATCCCGCCCTGTCGCCGCGCGCCGCCTCCAGCATGCCCAGCATCTCGGTGGTGGCGCCGGCCTATAACGAGCAGGAAGGCCTCGGCGAATTCCACCGCCGCGTCAGCGCGGTGCTCATCGAACTCGGCTGCGACTACGAGATCGTGCTGGTCAACGACGGCAGCCGCGACAACACCCTGGCGCTGATGCACGCGCTGCGCGAACGCGATCCGCATGTCACCGTGGTCGATTTGTCGCGCAACTTCGGCAAGGAGATCGCCCTCAGCGCCGGCCTCGACCATACCCACGGCGACGTCGTCGTCATCCTCGACGCCGACTTGCAGGACCCGCCGGAACTGATCCCGGCCATGCTCGAAGGCTGGCGCGAAGGCTACGACGTCATCTACGGCGTGCGCACCAAGCGCGACGGCGAAACCTGGTTCAAGCAACTCACTGCGAAATACTTCTACCGCTTCATCAAGTCGGTGAGCCGGGTGCAGATCCCGACCGACACCGGCGACTTCCGCCTGATGACGCGCCGCGCCGTCGACGCCGTGGGCAAGTTGCGCGAAGAACACCGCTTCATGAAGGGCCTGTTCGCCTGGGTCGGCTTCCCGTCGCGCCCGCTGCACTACCGGCGCGAAGCGCGCGTGGCCGGCACCACCACCTGGAGTTACTGGAAGCTGTGGAACTTCGCGCTGGAAGGGATCACCTCGTTCACGGTGGCGCCGCTGAAAGTGGCGACCTACCTCGGCCTGTCGGTGGCGGCGCTGGCCCTGCTGTTTGCGGCATTCGTGGTCTGGAAGGCGCTGGTGTTCGGCGAACCGGTACGCGGCTACCCCTCGCTGATGGCGGTGGTGCTGTTCCTCGGCGGCGTGCAGCTGATTTCGGTGGGGCTGCTGGGCGAATACGTGGGCCGCATCTTCAACGAGGTCAAGCAGCGCCCGCTCTACCTGGTAAACCGCCTGATCGCTTCCGACATGCCGGCGCCGGGCACGGCTACCTCTTCGCTCGACACCAAGGCCCACCCCGAGGTGCCGCGGTGAATCGCCCGCGCCCGGCGCCCTGGACCGGCCTGCTGGCCATCTGCGGCCTGACGCTGCTGCTCTGGCTGTACGCCCTGGTCACGCTGCGCCTGCCCTACCAGGTCGACATGCTGGTCCACCTGCGCTGGGCCGCGCAATTCCTCGACGCCGTGCGCGAAGGCTGGCTGCTGCCGCGCTGGGCCCATGCCTCGATCGAAGGCCTGGGCGACCCGACCTTCTTTTATTACCAGCCGCTGTTCTATTACCTGACGAGCGCCCTCGGCCTGCTCGGCGTGCGCAGCGAAGCCGCCCTGCTCGGCGCGGCAATGCTGCCGTCGCTGCTGCTCGGGGTCGTGGTACAACAGCGCTTCCTGCAAGCCTACCGCCCCGGCCCGGCGCTGGCGGGCGCCCTGTACGTGGTGGCCTGCCCGGTACTGCTGTTCCTGGCAATCCAGATGGCGGCCTACCCCTGGACCCTGGCGCTGCCCTTCTGCGTCCTGTTCGTGGCCGAAAGCACGCGCGAGCGCCCGCGGGCGCCGCTGCTGGCCCTGCTCCTGGCCCTGGTCTGCCTGAGTCACCTGCTGAGCGCCCTGATGGTGCTGGCCTGTACCGGCCTGGCGCGCCTGGCCCTGGCCTGGCCGAGCCGCCGCACCTTCGCCAGCCACCTGCACTGGAGCGCGGGCGTGGTGCTGGGCCTGGGACTGGCCGCCTTTTTCGTGTGGCCGGCGGTCAGCCAGCTGCACCTGATCAACCCGGACGGCTGGACCGGCGGCGCCAACTTCGACTGGCGCCGCGCCTTTGCTCTGCCGACCGTGGCGTTCCTGAAGCATGGCTTCCGCTGGTTCGCGATCCAGGGGCCGCTGTCGCTGCTGGCCCTGGCGCTGTGCCTGTTCGTGCTGTATTCGAGCCGGCGCGCCGCTACGCCGGGTTCGGCGCAGGCACGCCGGCTGGCAATCGTGGCGCTGGCGGCGATGCTGCTGTCGAGCGAACTGGCGTATCCGCTATACGCGCTGCTGGAACCGATGCGCAAGATCCAGTTCCCGTACCGCTACATGTTCCTGGCCCTGCTGCTGGCCAACATCGCGCTCGTGATCGAACTGAACGAAGGCGCCTGGCGCCGCTGGAACACGTCCCTGCGCACCCTGGCCGTGCTCCTGATGGCGGCCCAGTGCGCGATGACCCTGCAACTGCAACTCGGCATCGTGCGCGGCGGCAAAGCGATTCCCGAGCGCGCCAGCTTCATGCAGGGGCGCTTCGGCCAGCCGGAATACATTCCGGCGGTGCGCGGCCCCGACTGGAAGGCTTACCTGGCGAACGGCAAACTGGCCGGCGAATGCGCGCGCCTGCGCATCGCCTGCGACACGCCGCTACGCCAGACCCATGCGCACACCTTCGTCATCGAGACCGCGCATCCGGTGAGCGTGCGCCTGCCGCTGCTGGCGTATCCGGCCTGGGCCATGACGGTGGACGGCGAGCGGCGCCCGCTGGCGGCCGATCCGGCCACCGGACTGGCGCTGGCCCAGTTGTCATCCGGCCGTCACACAGTGGCGCTACGCTGGGCCGGACTGCCCGCGGAAGCGGCGGGACGCGTCGTCACTGCCCTGGCCTGCCTGGTATGCCTGGGCTGGTACGTGGCCGCGCGCCGCCGCGCGCGGACGGCACGCAGGCGCCAGGAGTCGGAAGTGACGGCCGGGAGCGAACGATTGATGCATATCGGGTAGAAAGGCGATGGGCGCGCGGGTAGCCGCGCACGTTTGGTGACGGCTGGAAAGTTGACACCATGCTATGATCCGCACTATTTTTTTGGCTCTTTCATACCATGCGCACACGTGTCTGCATCACCATCGATACCGAATTCAGCATCGGCGGCGCGTTCTCGAACGCCGCCCGGACGCCCGTCGCCGAGCCACTGGTATGGTGCGAGGTCGGCGGCCAGTCGCAGGGCCTGGGCTTCATGCTCGACACCTTTGCGCGCTACGGCGTGCAGGCCACGTTTTTTGTGGAAACGCTGCAGCGCCATTACTTCAAGCATGACCCGATGCGCGCCATCGCACGCCAGATTCACGAGCAGGGACACGAGGTGCAACTGCACTCCCACCCCTGCTGGACCATGTTCCAGCGCGAAGACTGGCGCGAAGAAGCCAGCAAGGGCCGCCCGAAGGACAATTACCACAGCCGCGACGTCGACGAATCGGCCGCGCTGATCCAGCAAGGCATCGACACCTTCGCCGACTGGGGCCTGCCGCGCCCACAGGTTTTCCGCAGCGGTAACATGCACCACGACGACGGTTTGTACCAGGCGCTGGCAAAGGCCGGTATTCCCTACGCCTCGAACGTGGCGGTGGCGATCTTCGATTGCGGCGACACCAAGTACCGCCTGTACAGCGGCCAGCACGAGCGCCACGGCGTACGCGAATTCCCGGTGCTCACCTTCGCCGACTGGGCGGTGGGCAGCAAGCAGCACATCAAGTCGCTGACGATCGCCGGCTCCAGTTTCGCCGAGACCCGGCGCCTGCTGGAACAGGCACGCGCGGCCGGCATTCCCCTGGTGGTGATCCTGACCCACCCCTTCGAATACGTGCAGAACCGCGACCTGGCTTTCAGCCAGACCCGCACCAACAGCCAGACCCAGCGCCGCCTGGTACAGCTGTGCACATTCTTGCACGACAACCGCGACCGTTTCGACGGCTGCGGCCTTGCCACGGCAGCCAATGCGCTGCCGCAGTCAGCGGCGCCGGCTACGGCGTCGAACAACATCCTGCTCAAGGGCGCGCTGTGGCACACGGTGCCGCGCATGGCCGCCCAAGTTGCTTATCATAAATACGGCCGCTGGGTGCTCTCGCGCCGCCACGGCCCATATATTCGCCCGACATGAAAGAAACGATCGACCGCCGTTACGGCACCTGGCGCGGCCTTGTGCGCGCCATCCTCGGCCACCTCGAACATGGTACCGGCCGCCTGCGCAGCTTCCGGCTGCGCGACCCCGAGAGCGTCCGGCGTGCGGTCTTCGTCTGTCACGGCAACATCTGCCGCAGCGCCTTTGCCCACCTGGAGGCGGTGCGCCACGGCCTGAACGTGGCTTCGCTCGGCCTCTCGACCAGCACGGGCGGGCGCTCGCCGAAGCAAGCCCTGGCCGCGTCGGAGCGGGCCGGCGTCGACATGACGGCGCACCGCGCCACGTCGTGGCCCGACTTCAAGGTGCTGCCCGGCGACCTGTTCCTGGTCATGGAAGTGCGCCAGGCCCACGAAATACGGCGCCGCCTCGGTCCGCGCGACGACGTTCGCATCGCCCTGCTCGGCATGTGGTGCAAGCCGCCGATGCCGCACCTGCACGACCCTTATAAACTCGGCGACGACTACTTCGACACCTGCTTCGTGCGTGTGCGCGAAGCGGTGGCCAACCTCGCCGCCGACCTGCCGAACGCCCGCATCGATTCCCCGCTCGCCGAAACGGCGACCACCCGCCACAAGACCGCCTGATGGACCGCGCCCAGATATCTGCCACCGAATTGACATCCACCCTCCCCGCCGTCGTGTTCGGCATCGACACCCCGATCGGCCTGACTATCGTGCGCGACCTCGGCCGCCATGGCGTGCCGGTGTATGGCGTGGCGCGCAACAACGAAGGCCTGGGCCTGTCCTCGCGCTGGCTGCGCCGCGGCCTGGTGCGCGAGGCCGGCGAAGAAGCGCAGGTGAACCAGCTGGTGCAGCTGGGCCGGGAACTGGGCACGGCCTGCCTGTTCGCGGTGTCGGAAGGCGACATCGCGATGCTGAACCGGCACCGCGCGCGCCTGGACAACTTCAGGATCATGTTCGCCGACCAGGCGCGCCTGGACAGCGTGTTGAACAAGGACCGCACCTACGAAGCCGCCGCGCGCGTCGGCGTGCGCACCCCGCGCAGCGAACAGGTGACGGGCATGGCCGAGGTGGATGTCCTGTGTAACGAACTGCGCTTCCCGGTGGTGCTGAAGTGGGCCAATCCGCACGGCATCGGCGCCAAACTGCGCCCGCATGGCCTGACAGTCGCCAAGACCCATTACTGCGACACGCCCGCACAGCTGCGCGCCTACATGGCGCGCTTCGAGCCGGCCGGCATCTGGCCGCTGATCCAGGAATACTGCGCCGGTTACGGCCTGGGCCAGTTCGTGCTGATGAAGGACGGCCAGGCCCACTACACCTTCCAGCACCGCCGCGTGCACGAGTGGCCGCCCGAGGGCGGCTTTTCCAGCCAGTGCGAATCGGTGGCGCGCGAACAGCATGCGGCCCTGATGGAAAAATCGATCGCCCTGCTGCGCGAACTGGCCTGGGAAGGCATCGCCATGGTCGAGTACCGCTACGACCCGGCCAGCGGCGAAGCGGCCCTGATGGAAATCAACGGCCGCTTCTGGGGCAGCCTGCCGCTGGCCTACCACGCCGGCGCCAACTTCCCCTGGTTGTGCTACCGCCTGTTCGGCCTCGGCGAGCCGGTGACGAACTCGCCCTACCGCAGCGGCGTGCGCTGCCGCTTCATGGTGCCCGAGACCAAGCGCCTGCTGCGCATCCTGTTCGGCCAAAGCAAGATCAAGGACAAGACCATCCGCTTCCGGCGCCTGCCCGAACTGGCCGGCTACTGCCTCGATTTTGTACGGCCATCCAGCCGCTACTACGTGTTCGAGGCGCAGGACCCGAAACCCTTCGTCAACGACGTGCGCAACATGCTGGGCAAGGCGCTGAAACGCAAATAGGCCTGAAGCCCTGTTTGCTGTTCAAACGCTCGCAGCCCCGCGGCCCGCGCGTAATGGGTGTCCTGTTCGACGCGCAAAAACATGGCAGAGCGACAATGCCGTATCATCTAGCCTCTACTTTTGGGAGACTCGATGGAATCGGTAAGCGTGGTGCTGGCAATGCTGCTGGCGGTAATCGGCAGTGGCTACCTGGTGCGCATGCTGCCGTTTGGATTGCCGCTGCCCCTGGTGCAGATCGGCATGGGCGCCGTGATTTCCGGTGTGTTCGGACACGGCGTGACGCTCGACCCCGAGATGTTCTTCCTGCTGTTCCTGCCGCCGTTGCTGTTCCTTGACGGCTGGCGCATCCCGAAAGTCGGCCTGTTCCGCGACAAGGGCACGATCCTCGAACTGGCCCTCGGCCTGGTGATCTTCACGGTGCTCGGCGCCGGCTTCCTGATCCACTGGCTGGTGCCGTCGATGCCGCTGCCGGTGGCATTCGCCCTGGCCGCCATCGTGGCGCCGACCGACCCGGTGGCGGTGTCCGCGATCACTTCGCGCATCCACGTGCCGCACCGCCTGATGCACATCCTGGAGGGCGAATCGCTGCTGAACGACGCCAGCGGCCTGGTGTGCTTCCGCTTCGCCGTGGCCGCCGCCATGACCGGCGCCTTTTCGCTGGCCAGCGCCTCGCTGACCTTCCTGTGGGTGGCGCTGGGGGGAATCGCCTGCGGCGTCGCGATCACGGTCGCGGTGTCGTTCGTGCAGCGCGTGATCGGCCAGCGTTTCGGCGAGGAGCCCGGTTCGCCGATCCTGGTCAATCTGCTGCTGCCCTTCGGCGCCTATCTGGCGGCCGAG
>DAMABW010000256.1:0-6974 GCA_031999925.1 Massilia sp.
CAGGAAGGCGCCGCCTTCTACGCGCGCAGCCGCGACCTGCTCGACGAGTTCGACGAACTCGGCAGCATGTTCGACGGCGGCGCCGATGGCTTGAGCGGACGCCTGCGCGTCGACCTTACGGTCGGCATCGCCGCCAAGATCGTGCTGCCGCGCCTCGGCGAATTCATGGCGAAGCACCCGCGCCTGGAGATCAACCTGAGCACCACCGACCGCCGCGTCGACGTGGTGCGCGAGGGTTTCGATTGCGTGCTGCGCTCGGGCGCGCTGCTTGACTCCAGCCTGGTCGCGCGCCCGCTCGGCAGCTACCGGATGGTCAACTGCGCCAGCCCGGCCTACCTCGCCGCCTTCGGCACGCCGACAACGCTGGACGACCTGGCGCGGCACCGCATCGTCCACTACGACGCCCTGCTCGGCGGCAGCGCGCCGGTATGGGAATGGTTCGACGGCGAGCGCACCCGATTGGCGCCGGTCGGCGGCATGCTGACCGTGAACGGCACCGCCTGCTACGAGGCCGCCTGCCGCGCCGGGCTCGGCATGATCCAGGTGCCGGACGTGGCGGTGCGCGCCTACCTGGAGAGCGGCGAACTAATCGAGGTGCTGCCGGACTTCCGGGCCGCGCCGATGCCGGTGGCGTTTGTGTATCCCTCGCGCCGCTACGTGCCGGCGCGTACGCTCGCCTTCATGGACTGGGTACAGGAATTGCTGGCGCCTTATCTCGACCCGGCGAGTCCCTGACGCGCCCCGATGTCGATCACGAAACGGTAATAGACATCGTCCTTCTCCAGCTGCAGGTAGGCGCACGGTTTCGTGCGCACCCAGCGCCAGCGCCGCCTCGACCTTGCTCGGCGAGGTCGTGAACGCCACCACGTGCGCCCCCATCGCGCGCGCAAACTTGATGGCCAGGTGACCGAGCCCGCCGATGCCGACCACGCCCACCGTCATGCCCGGCCCCACCTCCCAGTGGCGCAGCGGCGAATAGGTCGTTACGCCGGCACACAGCAGCGGCGCGGCGGCGGCCGGGTCCAGCCCTCGCGGCAGGTGGTAGACGAAACGCTTGGCGCTTGTGCGCTTAGCGTCATCGTTCGACCAAGGATATCGTCGAACGTCCGCTCACGACCTTGGATTCCGGCCGGTCGAATCAGCATACCAGGTTGCTAGTGCGAAAAACTCGCCAACTGACACGACGGATAGTGGTGGACACAGTCAATTTAATCCGCTGCAACTGCTCAGTCGCCACGGCATAACCAAGAAATTCTATGTAGACAACGCATATCAGCCACTCAACGGCGCTACACTGATCGCTTCCCTTCACGGCATGCCTGCCAGCGCCATGGCAAGCAGCGACTTCTTACGGAAACCGATCATGCACCGCACCCGCTCGCGCAATTGCCGTACCGCCTACACGCACCGTACGCTACCCATCCTGCTGGCCTGCCTGTCGGCTCTGACGCTGCTGTCATCCGCTCACATCGATGCCGCGGCGCAGACAGCCGCCGCCGATACGCGCTATGAACGCGTCGTCCCCAGCCCGGATGGCATCGGCAAGCGCTACATGGGCCGCGAGATTGCCGGCGTGATGGGATGGGAAGGCGCGCAATGGCTCGAGCGCGAAAGCCGCGCACGCGAGGAGCGGCCGGAATTGCTTCTGCGGGAACTGGCGCTGGCGCCCGGCATGACGGTGGCCGACATCGGCGCCGGCACCGGCTACTACACCTGGCAGATGGCGAAACAGGTCGGGCCCGGCGGACGTGTGTATGCGGTCGACGTGCAGCCGGAAATGATCGCCATGCTCGACAGCCAGATGGCAAAGCGCGGCGTGCGCAACGTGGTTTCGGTGCTGGGCAGCGAAACCGCCGTCAAACTGCCGCCGGCCAGCGTCGACTTGGCGATCATGGTCGACGTCTATCATGAGCTCGCCTATCCCTCGGAGGTCCTCGACAGCATCGTTGCCGCCTTGAAGCCGGGCGGGCGCGTCGTTTTCGTCGAATATCGGGCCGAGGATCCGGCAGTCGCGATCAAGCCGCTGCATAAGATGAGCGAGCGGCAAATACGGCGTGAAGCCACGGCGCATGGCCTCAAGTGGGAACGCAGCATCGAATCGCTGCCGATCCAGCATGCGATCGTGTTTCGGAAGCCCTGAGCGCAGATCTTTTGCCGTGGCTATCGATGATGGGCGGCCCGATGGCTGAAGTGGCATAGCACCTTCCGCCGCTGAGCAGACCTGACTGGCATGACGCAATTGCATGGTCGAAAACCGCTGCCCGCTCGTGAGCAGACCTCGAGTATTGCCGAGAGCGGACTTACACAACAGTCATGACGAATGCAGATTGCCGGACTCTACCACCAGAAAAATGCGATTCCCTTCTCTGTCTGACCCACGCACTAACGACTGCAGATGAAGCAGAAAACCTGCTAAATCCATCGGGTTCGTATCGAGTGCTTCCCAGGGTAGCAGTTGCGCCCACCGCGCGCCCGCATCCTTGAGTTCCTCTACCGAAGCGTCTCTGATTGCGGCCTGCAAGTAGTCGCTGAGTTCACTGAACGGTTCACGGGAGGACGGTACCCGGTCAGCAGAGAATGCGGCCGTTCCCGTGAGTGCTTCACTTAGCGATGTTAGCGCACTGGCGTCTGGAATCGTGATGCCGGTACAGGGGAATAGGTCGCATGCCTCTTCGAAGCTGCAAGTAACGATCTGCTCTCTTTTACATCCGAAAAAGTCGATGGAAATCATGTACGCGCGTATGGCCTTATTGGCCGCAAAACTGAATTGGGCCCGAGGTCCGCTTCTGGCCGGTTGAAGATGTTGGAACGCAGCCGCTACCGACCCAAAGCAGACCTAAGCTTCACCACCATTTGCCAAACTGATTAAACGCTGAACACAGCGCAGTCATGGACCCAACATTGATCTTCAGACGAATTGCCATGCTGTCGCCATCTTGTGACCGCCTCTCTGAACGAGGATTGATCGTCAGATACTCTTGAGATGAATGCCGTTCGAAGTAAAGTACTGGGTACTCGCTCATGTCATACAGTCTGGCGTCGCAACCGTCACGGAGTTCATTTTCGAATCGATCAAGGGCGTCATACTCAAGCCAAATGTGCTCGGCAGTCCATCTGAAACTCTGGCTTGCACCTGAATACGCGATTTCGAGCCAGGCCTGGACTCCGAGATCCATCGGATCTACTTCTGCAAACCGGAGCTGGAATGTGAGTGCTCCTTCAACGAAAGCGATGTCAGCGGCCATTTGAATCCTTTCTTGGCGGAGCTATCTCGGACTGTCGCAATGGCTGCCTGTGGCCGACTGCAGCCTTGCGCCAGTCGAGTGTACGATGTGTCTTGCATGCAAGGCAAGCTCATTGCCCTGCACTTTGGTCCCGCAAACGCCCAGGACTTGCCGATCGATAGCCAATCCCGTCCAACTGTGCACCGGCGACTCCCGCCCCCGGTGCACGGCCTCACCCTACCTCACATTGCGGCTCCGACTTCTTCCATTGCCCCCATGCACCCAGGTGTACAAGGCCGGCAAGATCAGCAAGGTCAATGCCGTCGACGACAGGATCCCGCCAATGACGACTGTTGCCAGCGGCCTTTGCACCTCCGCCCCGGTACTGGTCGCCAGCGCCATCGGCAGGAAGCCCAGCGAAGCCACCAGCGCCGTCATCAGCACCGCGCGCAGCCGCACCTCGGCCCCTTCGCGCATCGCCAGCTCCGGCGCATGCCCCTGCTCGCGCAACGAACGCACGAACGAGATCATCACCAGGCCATTCAGCACCGCCACGCCCGACAGCGCGATGAACCCCACCGCCGCCGAAATCGACAGCGGCAGCCCGCGCAGCCACAGGGCCAATACCCCGCCGGTCATCGCGAACGGAATCCCGCTGAACACCAGCAGCCCATCCTTGACGCTGTTGAACATCAGGTACAGGAGCGCGAACACCAGCGCCAGCGCCGCCGGAATCACCAGGCCCAAACGCTTGCTGGCCGCCTGCAGATTCTCGAACTGGCCGCCAAGACTGAGCCAGGTCCCCGCCGGCAGCTTCATCTTGGCCAGCGACGCTTCCAGCTCGCCCACGAACGAGCCGAGATCGCGCCCGCGCACATTCGCCGTGACCACGATGCGCCGCTTGCCGTTCTCGCGGCTGATCTGGTTCGCTTCCGGCACAAACGCCAGCGTGCCGATTTCCGATAACGGAATACTGGCCGAATGCCCGTTCACGGGCGGCAGCGCGATCGGCAACTGGCGCAAACTGTCGATGTCGTTGCGTGGGCCTTCCGGCAGGCGCATGGTGATGGCGAAGCGGCGGTCGCCTTCGAACACCATGCCGACATCGCGCCCGCCGACCAGGGTGCCGAACACGTCCTGCACGTCGGCCACGTTCAGCCCATAACGCGCGGCCTTGATGCGGTCCACGCTCAAGGTCAACGCCGGCAAGCCTTCGGTCTGCTCGACCTTCACCTCGACCGCGCCGCGCACGCCGCCGAGCACGCGCGCCACTTCGCGCGCCGTGGCTTCCATCGCCTCGGTGTCGTCGCCGAACACCTTCACCGCCACGTCGCTGCGCACGCCGGAAATCAGCTCGTTGAAGCGCAGCTGGATCGGCTGCGAGAACTCGTAGCTGTTGCCGGGGATGCGGTTTGCCGCCTCGGTGATCGCTTCCAACAGCTCGGCATGCGTCTTGCGCGGCTTCGGCCAGTCCTTTTGCGGGCGCAGCATGATGTAGCTGTCGGCCGCATTCGGCGGCATCGGGTCGGTTGCCACCTCCGAGGTGCCGATGCGCGCGAAGACCCGTTCGATCTCGGGAAACGCCTTCAGCAGCGCGCTTTCCAGTTGCTGCTGCATCGCCACCGACTGCGACAGGCTGGTGCCGGGTATGCGCATGGTCAGCACCGCGAGGTCGCCTTCGTCCAGGTTGGGCGCGAACTCGGTACCGAGGCGCGTGGCCAGCACGCCGGACAGCAGCACGCTGAGCAAGGCAAAGCTGAGCGCCACCGGCCGGTTGCGCAGCACCCAGTCCAGCATGCGCCGATACGAGCCGCGCGCGCGGTCCATCAGCTTGTTCTCGTGTTCCGGCACCGCCTTGTTCACAAACAGCGCCACGGCCGCCGGCACGAAGGTCACCGACAGGATCATCGCCGCGGCCAGCGCCAGCACCACGGTGATCGCCATCGGATGGAACATGCGCCCCTCCACGCCGGACAGCGCGAAGATCGGCAGGTACACCGTCATGATGATCAGCTGCCCGAACAACAGCGGACGGCGCGCCTCGGCAGCGGCCAGCGCCACTTCGGCAAAGCGTTCCTCGCGCGTGAGCCTGCGCCCGGCCGCCGCCTGCGCCAGCCCCAGCCTGCGGATGCAGTTTTCGACGATCACCACGGCGCCGTCGACGATGATGCCGAAGTCGAGTGCGCCCAGGCTCATCAGGTTCGCGCTGACCTTCGTCTGCACCATGCCGGTAAACACCATCAGCATGGTCAGCGGGATCACCAGCGCCGTGATCACGGCCGCGCGCAGATTCCCCAGGAAGAGGAACAGGATCGCCACCACCAGCAGCGCGCCTTCGACCAGGTTGGTGCGCACGGTGGCAATCGCCTTGTTCACCAGCACCGAGCGGTCGTACACGGGCAGCGCCTGTACGCCGGCGGGCAGCGAGCGTTCTACCTGTGCCAGTTTGTTGCGCGCCGCTTCGGCCACGGCGCGGCTGTTCTCGCCGATCAGCATGAACACCGCGCCGAGTACGACTTCGCGCCCGTTCTCGGTGGCGGCGCCGGTGCGCAGCTCGCGTCCGTACTGGACTTCGGCCACGTCGTCGACGTGGATCGGCGCGCCCTCGACCACGTCGAGCACGATGTTGCGGATCTCGTCGAGCGACTTCACCTGCCCCGGCGTGCGCACCACGAACTGCTCGCCGCCGCGCTCGATGTAGCCGGCGCCGGCGTTCGCGTTGTTGCGGTCGATGGCGTTGACCAGCGTGGCCAGCGACAGGCCGTGCGCGGCCAGGCGGTCCATGTCAGGCGCCACCTGGTATTCCTTCAGGTAGCCGCCGATGGTGTTCACCTCGGTCACGCCCGCCACGCTGCGCAGCTGGGGCGCGACAATCCAGTCCTGGATCTCGCGCAGGTCCTGCGGCGTGTAGGGCGTGCCGTCGGACTTGCGCGCGCCCTCCTTCGCTTCCACGGTCCAGTAGAAGATTTCACCGAGGCCGGTGGCGGTCGGCCCCATGCCGGGTTCGACGTCCGGCGGCAGCCCGGCTTTCGCCTGCTGCAGCCGCTCGTTGACCAGCTGGCGCGCGAAATAGATGTCGGTGCCGTCCTTGAACACCACCGTCACCTGCGACAGCCCGTACTTCGACAGCGAACGGGTTTGCTCGAGGCCGGGTATGCCGTTCATGACGGTCTCGATCGGGAAGGTGATGCGCTGCTCGACCTCCAGCGGCGAATAGCCGGGCGCACCGGTGTTGATCTGGACCTGCACGTTGGTGATGTCCGGGACCGCGTCGATCGGCAGGCGGCCGTAGTTGTAGGCGCCCAAGCCGGCCAGGCAGAGGGCGGCGAAGACGATCAGCCAGCGCCGTGCGATGGCAAATGCAATGAGTTGCTGGAACATGGCGGCCCTTTAGTGATCGTGCTCGGCTTCGCCCTTGCCGAGATCGGCCTTGAGCACGAAACTGCCGGCGCTGGCGTAGGGCGTGCCGGCGTCCAGACCCTTCAGGATCTCGGTGCGCTTGCCATCCGAGCGGCCCAAGCTCACGTCCTGGGCGCGGAAACCCGAGGGCGTGCGCACGAAGACCACGCTGCGCTCGTGCACGGTCTGCACCGCGTCGCTCGCCACCGTCACCGCCACGTTCGCCGGCTGGCCCATCAGGTCGACGTTCGCCAGCATGCCGGGGCGCAGGCGGCCGTCGCGATTCGGCAGCGTGACGCGCGCCGTGGCCATGCGCGTGGCTTCGCCCAGCACCGGGCCGACAAACGACAC
>DAMABW010000257.1:0-6940 GCA_031999925.1 Massilia sp.
TGGTGCGCCGCCTGGACGACATCGAGACCCGCGTCAACCACATCTCGATTCCGCTCGCGTATGCGGACGAGTTGTACCGCTTGCGCAGCCATATCGACTTCGTGCGCGAGCGGGTGCAGGCAACGCTGGGTGGCGAGCCCGGCGCGCTGGCAAAGTAACAAGAAGGCGGCGAATCGGATTACACTGGCGGGCTTCGTTCATCCGCAAAGGTCACCATGTTTCGCCGTCCGCTGTCCGTTCTTTCCATCAGCCTGATGCTGGCCTTCGGCGCCGGCGCAATTCCAGTCCATGCCGCCGGCGATGCGGACACGCCCGCCGTCCAGCGCAGCCTGAAGGACAGCTACACCAAGCACGAATACCGCATCCCGATGCGCGACGGCGTGAAGCTGTTCACGGTCGTCTACGTGCCGAAGGACGCCTCGCAGCGCTACCCCTTCCTGATGCAGCGCACGCCCTACAGCGCCGGCGTGTATGCCCAGGACGCGCTGCGCTACGGCGTCGACTGGATGCCGCAGGCGATCGGCCCGTCGCGCGAGTTCGAGGAGGCCGGCTACATCTTCGTGAAGCAGGACGTGCGCGGGCGCTACATGTCGGAAGGGAAGTGGCAGGAAATGACGCCGCATGCCAACAGCAAGCGCGCCCCGGGCGAAGGCGTCGAGAGCGAGGACATGCACGACACCGTGGACTGGCTGCTGAAGCACGTCCCGAACAACAACGGCAAGGTGGGCATCTACGGCATCAGCTACCCGGGCTTCTACACGGCGGCCAGCATCATCGACTCGCACCCGGCGATCAAGGCCGCCTCGCCGCAGGCGCCGATCGCCGACCTGTACATGGGCGACGACTCCTACCACGGCGGCGCCTTCATGCTGGCCGCGAACTTCGACTTCTACGCCTCCTTCACCGAAGCGCCGAACCCGGCGCCGCCACCGAAGGCACGCACCGAATTCGACTACGGCACCACCGACGGCTACGACTTCTTCCTGCAGCGCCTGACGCTGGCGAACATCGCCGCCAGCATGAGCCCGGAGCAGCGCACCTACTTCATGCCGAACATCGAGCACGACAGCTACGACAGCTTCTGGCAAACGCGCGCGATCACCCCGCACATGAAGAACGTCAAGGCGGCGGTGCTGACGGTGGGCGGCTGGTTCGACGCCGAAGACCCGCAGGGGCCTTTCTCGATCTATGGCGCCATCAAGCAGCACAATCCGGCTGCCAGCAACAGCCTGGTGATCGGTCCCTGGGTCCACGGCGGCTGGGCGCGCGGCGACGGCGCCCGCCTGGGCTACGTAAACTTCGACAGCAAGACGAGCGAGTACTTCCGCAAGAACCTGCAGTTCCCGTTTTTTGAGCAGCACCTGCGCGGCGTGAAGCCGGCGCGTCCGATCGCCGAAGTGACGGCTTTCGAAACCGGCTCCAACGTCTGGCGCCAGTATTCGGCCTGGCCGCCGGTGCAGGCCAAGGCGCGCACGCTGTACTTCGGCGCGGGCGGCAAGCTGGATTGGAAGGCGCCGATTGCCACGGGTGCGGGCTACGACGAATACGTGGCCGACCCGAAGAAGCCGGTGCCCTTCATCGGCTACCCGGCTACCGGCGTGCCGCGCGAGTACATGGTCTCGGACCAGCGCTTCGCCGCCAAGCGCCCCGACGTGCTGGTGTACCAGAGCGAGGTGCTGGAAGACGACGTGACGATCGCCGGCCCGGTGGTGCCGAAGCTGTTCGTCTCGACCACCGGGACCGATGCCGACTGGGTGGTGAAGCTGATCGACGTCTACCCGGCCGATTATCCGCAGCCGGAAGCCGAGCGCAGGGGCAGCGACGTGAGCGCGCCGCCGCTGGCGATGGGCGGCTACCAGCAGCTGGTGCGCGGCAATCCCCTGCGCGCCAAGTTCCGCAACAGCTTCGAAAAGCCGGAAGCGCTGGTGCCGAACAAGGTGGAAGCGCTCAGCTATGAACTCGGCCAGGTCAACCATACCTTCCGCCGTGGTCACCGCATCATGGTGCAGGTGCAGAGTTCGTGGTTCCCGCTGGTCGACCTGAACCCGCAGACCTTTACCCGCATTCCGACTGCGAAGCCGGAAGACTTCGTGAAGGCAACCCAGCGCGTGTACCGCGCGCCGGATGCGGCGTCGGGGCTGCAGTTGATGGTGATGCCGGCGCACTGATTGGCTGGCTGGGCCCGGCCCACCTACCCAATCAAGCGCTGCGGGCCGCCTTCGCCAGCTGCCGCCGATGACGCAGCTTTTCCTTCGTGCCGTATTTGCGCAGTTCCGGGCGGCCGCGCAGATACCAGGGCTTGGCGTCGGGCTGGAGGGAGCGCTCCACTTCGCGCCGGATGGTCGTCGCAGCAATCGCATCGATCGCCATGGCGCGCACACGGCGGGCATCGTCCCTGCGGCCGCGTCCTTCGAGTACCGCCAGGATCTTCCTGACGGCGCCTGCGTAAGCATGGATACTGGCCGGGATGCGCGGTCCTTTGGTGAAAGGGCGGCTGTGGCGGCTGGCGACTTCCCGATTCAGGAATGCGCTCTCCTCGTGTACAAGTTGCCCGGGATCGGGCAGGAAGCGCTCGGCCAGCGCAAAGTCGCCGACCGCGATCAGCGCAGGCATGGCAAACCCGGCAAACGCGCCGGCCTCGGCCGGCGCCTGTTCCAGCACCTGCCGGAACAAGGCATGCGTATGCGCCGCGTCGTGCAGCCGGTCATTCAGGGATGCGACGTGGCCGAAGAGGCGGCGGTCGGGATGCGCCAGCAATGCAGCGGCCAGGCCATCGCGCTCCCGTACCAATGCTTCCCGGGCCGGCGCATGGCGCTCGGCCAATTCGCCCCACAAACCAGTGGCGTAAGTCAGCGCAGGGTTGCCACCCGGGCCGCCGTGCGCCTGTGCTTCCTGATAGAGGCGCTGTGCGATCGCCAGCGCTTCTTCATGGCGCCGCCGGTACATCAGCGTGCGCGCCTCCAGCAGGGCCGCCGTATCGAGCATCAGGCGCCGACCCAGGGCAAGCCGGCCTTGCACCAGCCGCCCACCGTCTTGCGGTGGCCATCGGCATCGCGGTCGCCCTCGAAGCCTTCCAGGATGTCGAAGGCGTTCGCGTAGCCGAGTTCGGTCGCCACGCGTGCACTGTGGCGCGAGCGCACGCCCGAGCGGCACAGGAACAGCAGCACCTGGTCCTTGCCGGCCACGCTTTCGAGTTGCGCACCGAAGGCGGGATTCGGCTGGCCGCCCGGCCAGGTCGCCCATTCCACGGCCAGGTGCTGGGCCGGCGGTACGGCCACGCGGCCGACCCAGTCGCGCTCGGCATTGGTGCGCACGTCGACGATCTTCACGTTCGGATCGCCTTGCAGCAGGTCGAAGGCTTCCTGTGGAGTGACGGCGCCGGCATACGGCTGGCCGCCGGCGCGTTCGCGGGCAGCGTCGAGAATGGCTTCGGTCTTGCTCATCGTATTTCCTTGGTTAAAGTAGCGCGCACTGGTGTAGCGCGCGTCTTGCACAATCGTGCCGAAACAGTGCGCCGCGCATCAAAATAGTGCGCTTCAATAGTGCTGCACCATTATGGTGCAATGGCTGAGTTGGATTGCACCATGGCGTTTTTCGCTAACGCCGAAGATTTTATGGTTAAACTCACGGCTTTCCAAAGAACGATTGCGCATTTGTTCATGACGAGCTGCTGGCATGGTTCCTGCATATGTTTCGCTTGAGTATGTCGCACGTTGGCTGGACCGGTCGCACAGGATCACGACCCCGCCGCCTGTCGGCACCACCCCTTTTCATTCAGGAGAAACGCATGGCAAAGACCGCCGCAGATGTGATGCAGATGGTGAAGGACAACGAAGTCAAGTTCGTGGATTTCCGCTTTGCGGATACCCGCGGCAAGGAGCAGCACGTCACCGTTCCCGTATCGCACTTCGACCTGGACAAGTTTGAATCCGGCCACGCCTTCGATGGTTCGTCGATCGCCGGCTGGAAGGGCATCGAAGCGTCGGACATGCTCCTGATGCCGGACCCGAACACCGCCAATCTCGACCCATTCATGGAAGAGACCACCCTGTTCATGCAGTGCGACGTGATCGAACCGTCGGACGGCAAGGGCTACGACCGCGACCCGCGCTCGATCGCCAAGCGCGCCGAAGCCTACCTGAAGTCCTCGGGCGTGGGCGACACCGCCTTCTTCGGCCCGGAACCGGAATTCTTCATCTTCGACTCGGTCCGCTGGAAGAGCGACATGTCGGGCAGCTCGGTGCAGATCGCCTCGGAAGAAGCGTCCTGGTCGACCGACAAGGACTTCGAAGGCGGCAACAGCGGTCACCGTCCGACCGTCAAGGGCGGCTACTTCCCGGTCCCGCCGGTCGACAGCTTCCAGGATATGCGCTCGGAAATGTGCCTGATCCTCGAATCGCTGGGCATCCCGGTCGAAGTGCACCACCACGAAGTGGCCGGCGCCGGCCAGAACGAAATCGGCACCAAGTTCTCGACCCTGGTCGAACGCGCCGACTGGACCCAGAACCTGAAGTACGTGGTCTGGAACGTGGCCCACAGCTACGGCAAGACCGCAACCTTCATGCCGAAGCCGATGAACGGCGATAACGGCTCGGGCATGCACGTGCACCAGTCGATCTGGAAAGACGGCAAGAACCTGTTCGCAGGCGACGGCTATGCCGGCCTGTCGGAAACCGCCCTGTACTACATCGGCGGCATCATCAAGCACGCCAAGGCCCTGAACGCGATCACCAACCCGGGCACCAACTCGTACAAGCGCCTGGTGCCTGGCTACGAAGCCCCGGTCAAGCTGGCCTACTCGGCCCGCAACCGCTCGGCCTCGATCCGCATCCCGCACGTGGCGAACCCGAAAGGCCGCCGCATCGAGGTGCGCTTCCCGGACCCGCTGGCCAACGTCTACCTGTGCTTCGCCGCGCTGCTGATGGCCGGCCTGGACGGTATCCAGAACAAGATCCACCCGGGCGAAGCGGCAACGAAAGACCTGTACCACCTGCCGCCGGAAGAAGACAAGTTGATCCCGACCGTCTGCGCGTCGCTGGAAGAAGCCCTGGAAGCCCTGGACAAGGACCGCGAGTTCCTGACCCGCGGCGGCGTGTTCAGCGACGGCATGATCGACGCCTACCTGGAACTGAAGATGGCTGAAGTGCAGCGCATGCGCATGACGCCGCATCCGATCGAATTCGACATGTACTACTCGTCGTAATTCGTCTGCAAGCTAGCTGTTGCGCTACGGCATCAAAACCGTAAGCGAATGTAAAGGACGCGGGGCGAGCCGATGGCTTTCCCCGCGTTTTTCATTCTGATGCGGTATATTCGGCTGGACTCTCACCTCGCGCGCCCCGCGTGCCTTCTCTGACGATGCGAATGACAACCAGTGTGACCTGCCGCGGCCTGAAACTGGCGCTGGCGGCGGGAATGATGTTCGGCGGTGCGGCCCAGGCCCAGACCACCGTCTACAAATGCACCGACGCGCAAGGCCGGGTCGAATTCACCGACACCAACAAGAAGGGCTGCAAGGCGCTCGATTTGCCCGGTTATATTCCGGCGCCGCCGCCGCGCGCCGCTGTGCCGGCGCCCGCGCCGGCCGCACGCACGAACAGCCCGGCCGGGAATGCAGCAGCCGCTGCCCCGAGCCCGTCCGACTTCCCGCGCGTCGACACAAGCCAGCAGCGCGCGCGCGACAACGACCGCCGCGAAATCCTGAACGAGGAACTGCGCGCCGAAGAGCAGAAGCTGGCCGAGCAGCGCCGCGAATTCAACAACGGCGAGCCGCCGCGCAACGGCAACGAGCGCAACTACGCCAAGTACCAGGAGCGCGTTGGCCAGATGCGCGAAGACATCGGCCGCACCGAGCGCAATATCGAAGCCCTGCGCCGCGAAATCGGCAGCATCCGATGAGCGAGCACGAAGCATCGCCGCAAGCTGTCCGCTTTGCTGGCCTGGAATTGCTGGCCTCCAGCGTGCTGCTGGTCGATCCGAACGACCGCGTGCGCTACGCCAATCCGGCCGCCGAGAACATGCTCGACGCCTCGCTAAAATGGCTGTCGCGCCAGACCGTGGCCAGCCTGTTCACCAATGGCGACGAACTGGCCGCCCTGTGCGACCAGACCCGCGCCCACCAATACAGCGATCTGCGCCAGGACCTGGCGTTGGAGAGGCCGGGCCGCGAAACCCTGCACGTGCACAGCATCGCCAGCGCGCTGGACGATGGCGAAGTGTTGATCGAGCTGCGCGAGAACGTGCAGCAACTCAAGCTCGACCGCGAGGAGCGCTTCCTCGACCAGAGCCAGGCCAACAAGGAACTGATCCGCAACCTGGCGCACGAGATCAAGAACCCGCTGGGCGGCATCCGCGGCGCGGCCCAGCTGCTGGAGCTGGAGCTGCCGCCGCTGCACCTGGGCGAACTGAAGGAATACACGCAGGTGATCATCAAGGAAGCCGACCGCCTGCAAACCCTGGTCGACCGGCTGCTGGCGCCGCACCGCAAGCCGCACATCGTGGGCGACGTGAACATCCACGAAGTCTGCGAGCGCGTGCGTTCGCTGGTGCTGGCTGAATTCCCGAACGGCCTCACGATCCGGCGCGATTACGACGCCTCGATTCCCGAGTTCAGGGGCGACAAGGAACAGCTGATCCAGGCCGTGCTGAACATCGTCCACAACGCCGCGCAAGCGCTGGCAAGCCGGATTGCGGCGGGCGACGCCGAGATCGTTTTGCGCACCCGCGTGGCGCGCCAGGTGACCCTGGCCAAGGTCCGCTACGGCCTGGCATTAGATTTGCATATCATCGACAATGGACCGGGTATCGCACCCGAGATCCGCGACCGGATCTTCTACCCGCTGGTATCGGGACGGGAGGGCGGCAGCGGCCTCGGGCTGACGCTGGCGCAGACCTTCGTGCAACAGCACCAGGGGATGATCGAGTGCGACAGCCGGCCAGG
>DAMABW010000258.1:0-6938 GCA_031999925.1 Massilia sp.
GGCCTTGCGCGAAACAAAAGCATTCGCCGGCGGCGGCTCGACGCCGGAGCCGAGGGCCGGATGCAGTTTCACGTTCAGCGCGGCGTCGCGCAGCTGCGGCGTGATCACGCCGGCTTGCGCCAGCACGCGCAGGTGGCTGTTGGTCAGCGTTTCGAGGTCGGCTTCGCCGGCGCCCAGGTAATAGGCCGGGCGGCGCTGCGCGATCATCAGCGACAGCGCTTCCTTGTAGGCCAGCACGGCGTCGGGGTTGTCCATGCCGCCCTTCAGCGCGGCGGTGACCTTGTTGAAATCGCGGCCGTACCAGACCCACATGCCGTCGCCGATGCCGTTGACTTCGCCGTAGCCGACCTTCGCCGACAGCGGCACCGTGTTCAGGTAGTCGAGCACGATCTGGCGCCGCGCGCCGGTGGTATCTTCGCCGTCCTGGTAGGCGCGCAGCGTGGCCGAGGCCATCTGGATCAGCTTGTCTTCGAGCGAGGCGGTGCGCCCTTCCGGCGAGTGGCGGTACTTTTCGATCTGGGTGGCGAGCGTGGAACCGCCGGCCACGCGGCTGCCGCTGCCCAGGCCGACCGAGTGCAGGGTCTTGTCGAACACCGCTTTCGAGAAGCGGTCCCACTCGATGGCCGGGTTGCGTTTCGGGTAGGCCGGGTCCAGCAGTTCGCGGTTTTCGATGAACAGCAGGCTTTGCACCAGCAGTTGCGGCGCGTCGTCGAAGCGCGCGTACTGGCGCTCGGGGAACTGCGAGCCGAACAGCGGCTGGTTGCGGCAATCGAGGATCTCGAGGCCGGCGCGGGTCTTTTCGCGGTAGGCGGCAAAGATGCCGTGGTCGGCCAGTTCCAGCATCTTCGGCGACATGCGCGCCTGGGCGTCGACGGTGTAGTCGCGCGTTTGCAGCTTGTTCAGGAAAGCCGGCAGATGCGAGTAACCGAGGCGGGCGTCGTAGGGGCTGTCGGCCGGGAAGCGGATCGCGTCGCTCGGACCCTTCTCCATGCGGAAGCTGACTTCCTTCATCATGCCGGCGAAAATCTTCGCCTGCAGGGTGGAAGTGCGGGTTTCGTAGACCGCGTAGCCGGCGCCGGCGACCACCACTACCAGCACCAGCCCGAGCAGGATGCGCTTGGTGTAGCCGCGGCCTTTCGGCGGCTCGCCTTCGCTTTCCGGCTCGTTCGGTTCGTCGGGGATGTCGTCCTGCTTGGCGTCGGTTACCAGCGACAGGTGCGGATAACTTTCGTACAGCGGCGCATCCTGCTCGGCCGCATCGGCAGCCATCGCAGGCGCGGCGCTGCCGCTATCCGGGCGCCCGCGCAGGATGCGCACGGCGCGAAACACATTACGTGGCCGTTTGAAACGGCGTGTACTTTCCATGATGGCTCAACCGGTTTGAATCATTGTGCCCTGCACTCTGCAACAACCTGCTCGCCATCCTTGCTGCGGGTCTGTTCGAGTCGACAGGGTCATTGTTAGTTCGCGTCTGGGGTCCTTCGTTGCATGGGATTTCACCCCAATTCAGGACGCCGCAGCCATCATTCCACCACATCAACAGGTCTTCCATGTAGCCCTGTTCAACAAATTTGACCTGCCCAGATTATTTTCGCAAAAAAACAACGGCAGAGTTATTGAGACGGCATTAATGCCTACAAGCACTGGTATCTATTTCCTACAAGACTTTGTTTTTGTGGAAGAAATATGACCTGTCGATTACACGGCGACACGCATCGTACCCTGGGTTGCGCGCATGTTTTCCAGCGTCTGCAGGCAGTAATACTGGAACCACAGCCCAGTGAACAGGAAGATCAGCACATACAGCCAGGCCGAGACGATCGCCAGGAAGGGAAACAGCACCACCGACAGCACCGCGCCGCCCATCCAGGCAATCCCGGGCATGGCGCCGAGCACGCCCGAGACCATGCCGATACCCAGCAGCGGCCAGCGCTGCGCGTGCATCAGCGCCTTGCGTTCTTCCATGCTGGCGTGGGCCGCGAGCGCGTCGTAGCTCATCACGCGCGAGGTTACCCAGCCCCACAGGGCCGCCTGCACCAGCACCGCCACCGGCGGCACCGCATACAGCGGCACGGTCATCAGCCACAGGCCGGCGAACACGATCACGCTGCTCAGGTTCATCCAGACGCTGCCGGCGAAGCTGCCGCCCTCCTTGTGTTCCAACTGCGGGAACTGGCGCCGGCTCACGTAGCGCTCGATGACCGGCATGGCGACGATGCCCATGAACAGCAGCGCGCTGGCGATCATCAGCGGCAGCAGCAGGATGATGGCCATCAGCGGCACCACCAGCACCTTCAGGGTACCCAGGCCGAGCGTGGACAGCATGCCGCCGCTGGAATCGAACCAGCCGTACTCGGCAAAGACGCCTTGCAGCCAATCGAGGAAGGGCTGCAGGCCGAACCACAGCACCGCGCCCCAGACCAGCAGGGACAGCAGCAGCGGCGCCAGCGACAGCAGCAGCATGCGGCGCGAGAATTGCGCACGCAGGGCGCGGGCCCAGGCGGTGGCGATGCCGTTCACGCGGCGTTTCCCTGCGATTTCAGACAGCGTGCTGGCATGACGGTGCGTCTCCTGTGTTCTCGAATGCGTATTGTAGACAGAATCGGGCAGCGCGGCCGCTGGCCGCACGCTTGGGCCTCGATAGCGCTTCGGCTGGTCATGCACTACAATCGCCGCTCAACTTGAACACTGAAGGAAAACCATGTCCACTACCACCACCGCTTCCGGCCTGCAATACGAAGACACCGTCGTCGGCGAAGGCGCCGAAGCGAAAGCCGGCGCCTACGTCACCGTCCACTACACCGGCTGGCTGCGCAACGACGACGGCAGCACCGGCGCCAAGTTCGATTCGAGCAAGGACCGCAACGACCCGTTCCAGTTCCCGCTGGGCGCCGGTCACGTGATCCGCGGCTGGGACGAAGGCGTGCAGGGCATGAAGGTCGGCGGTGCGCGCCGCCTGACCATTCCGGCCAGCCTGGGCTATGGCGCCCGCGGCGCCGGCGGCGTGATTCCGCCGAACGCGACGCTGATCTTCGACGTCGAGCTGCTGGCTGTGTAATGCACTGGTGGGTTCGAGCCGCACGCGGACCGACCCACCCTACGCATGGCGCCACAGGTAGGGTGGGTTCTTGAACCCACCACTACTTTGGTTGATTGATCGAATATTCAACCGTGGCGATGGTGGGCTCAAGAGCCCACCCTACTCTTCTCCCGGCCGCAGGCCACATCGAGCATCCCCTCTAAAATTCCCGCCAGAAGCACGTACATCGCCACCTGTTAGGCTAAGATGGCCGCGCGCATTGCTGTTCAGGCAATGCACCATCCAGCACATTAGCCAACAGGAGTTTTTATGAGCTTGCAAGACCAGTTCACCCAGGCCCAGGCCGATTCGAAGAACCTGCCGGAGCGTCCGGACAACATGACCTTGCTGAAGATCTACGCGCTGTTCAAGCAGGGCTCGAGCGGCGACGTGACCGGCGAGCGTCCTGGCTTCACCGACATGGTCGGCCGCGCCAAGTACGATGCCTGGGATGGCCTGAAAGGCACCTCGCAGGAAGACGCGATGCAGCAGTACATCGACCTGATCGAAGAACTGAAGGGTTGATTCCCGCAGGCGCTTTGCGGACGCAAAGCGCCATTGCCGTACCTGCCGGTCAAGCGGCCGCAAACACCTTGCGCATCTTGTCGCTCACCTTGGCCTCGATCGCCGGCCCGAAGGCGCTCATCAGGAAGCCGAGCTTGATGCGCAGCGCCGCACGCTGTGCTTCCAGGGTCAGGGCACCCTCCACGCCGCTGCGCTCGAAGCGCAACACGTCGCCGTCCCAACGGCATTGCATGCCGAACTCGGCCGCTACCTTGTCCGCCACCTGCTGCGCCGCCGCGCGCGCCTTCTCCGGGCTCAGGCTGTGTTCCTGGACGATGTGAATGTCGGCCATCCGATTTCCTTCCTCATATAAACGCAACAGCCCGCCATGATGCCAGTTGCATCGCCGCCGTGCCAGTCCGCGTTGCAATTGATCCTCGTCAAGACCAACCCGCCCCACAGGACGAGTATGGCCTGAGCTAACGCAACTACCGAGGATGCGCCATGGAACAACGAGCCCTGTTGCCGGATGACCCGATCACCACCGAACGCGACCAGCCGCCGGTCGCCTTTATCCCCACGCCCAGCGCGGCCTACCGCCAGCACCGCAAGGCGGCGCAACTGCTGGACCAACCCGGCACGCCGCGCCGCGCCGGCGAGTCCTCGTCCGAGGTGCCCCTGCCGTATGCCTTCGGCGCGCGCGTGCTGATGTGGAAGCAGGATCCCTCGGTGCTGGACATGGACACGCGCAAGGCTTTCCTGCCCGGCATCGTGCTGGCCGGCCCGCGCGACGCCCGCATCGCGTCCGGCGATCCCGGCATCAGCCCGGTCGAGCCGAACGCCTTTGGCGACTTCGTCACCATGCCCGACACGCCCCAGTTCGACGCCGTCCATACCTTTGCCGTGGTGCGCCAGACCCTGACCATGTACCAGCGCTCGCTCTCAAGCAGCGGCGCCGAGATGCCGTTGCCCTGGCAATGGAATAGCAGCGTCGACACGGCGCCGCTGCAAGTCTTCCCCTACGGCTTGCCGAACGTGATGAATGCCTTCTACAGCCGCACCCAGAACTGCCTGAAGTTCGGCGACTTCGTGCCGAGCGGCCAGAGCGAGCGCGTATTTACCTGCCGCTCGTTCGACATCGTCGCCCACGAGACCGGCCACGCCGTGCTCGACGGCTTGAAACCGCATTGGTTGCTGGCCGACGCGCCGCCGCAGACCGGCGGCCTGCACGAATCCTTCGGCGACCTGACCGCCATCTTCCTGGCCCTGTCCCAGCTCGACCAGTGCGAGGCGGTGGTGGCCCAGACCAAGGCGCGATTGCACGACAAGACCTTCCTGGCCGACATCGCCGAGCAGTTCGGCCTGGCGCTCGGCAGCACCACGGGGCTGAGGAATGCCGACAACGACCTGACCCTGTCCCAGGCGGGCACCCAGGTGCATGCGATTTCCCAGGTGTTCACCGGCGGCGTCTACGACATCCTGGCCGATCTGTTCGCCCTCGAGCGCAACCCGGCGCTGGAAGACGATGCCGCGGTGCTGCACCGGGTGGCCTCCTACCTGCGCGGCCTGGTGTTGCGCGCCCTGATCGCGGCGCCCGACATCGCCGCCACCTATGCCGACGTGGTCAACGAAATGCTGCGCCTGGCGCTCGAGGACGGCAAGCCGGACAGCTACATGGCCTCGATCCGCCAGCAATTCACGGTGCGCGAAGTGGTGGGCGAACCCGCGGTCGCCAACGATTCGGCCAACGATGCGGCCACCGACTCGGCCACCGAGGTGCCGCCCGGGGAAGCCGAACCGCCGACGCCGATGCCGGACGGCGTGCCGCCGATGGACGCCGAACTGCCCGGCCGCCCCATGGCGCCGGCCTGCCGCGTGCACGTGCGCCTGGCGGCGGGGGTCTGCGACGCGCCCGGCGCCCAGCAGGACCGGCGCGCCTGCTGCGGCACCATGAACCTGGCCGAGTACTACAACATCGAGCGCCTGCTCGACGCCGAAGCCCAGGCCCTGGCGCGCTGGTGCGCCGACCGCGGGCGCAACGGCCCGGCGGGCGAGGAACCGGTGCTCGACGACGGCACGGCAAGCACGTCATGAAGATCACGGCGAAGCAGGAAGGCGGTTTCGCCGGCGGCGGGCAGTGCTTCGAACTCGACACGGCCTGCCGCGCCGACGGCGAATCGGTCGAGGCGCTGCTGCAGCAGGTGGATTTCTTTGGGGCGGCGCCGATGTGCGTGGTGGGGGCGGATATTCCGCGCTGGGAGATCACGGTGGAGGACGCGGGGCGGACGCACACGGTGGTGCTGGCGGATGACGGGTCGCTGGGGGCAACGGGGTGGCCGGCGTTGTTGGCGCATTTGAAGAGCGCGTCATAGAGTGGCGTTCGATTCACCCACCACGGTGACGGTAGGGTGGGCCGGGCCGCGCTGGGCACTCCGTGCCCACGCGGAAACATGAACGGTGGCGGCCGGGTTTGCACCCAAAAACACAAAACCGGTTGGCACGTCCAAATGATCATTCGGGACGCCGCGTCCATTTAGTATTCGCCATCCAAAAAGAGGCCAACACGGCGCCACGTTCCGCGTGGGCACGGGGTGCCCACCCTACGATCTCACCTGCCATCGCCAGAAGGAGAGTCGCTGGATGCGCAAGCGGCCATCATTTCCACGGCAAACCCAAGCTCAGGCAGCACATTTGCTTATGTATATTGTGTCTAAACCCAATTTGTAGGAAAACTCGAATTGCCCTAAAATACAGTGCTTTGCCAGTTGGCGGCTCCCCCCTGCGCGCTGACGTTGCGTCACCCCACCATAGATAGGACTGTTATGACCCACGTTGTCACCGAATCGTGCATCCGCTGCCGGTATACCGACTGCGTCGATGTATGCCCGGTCGATTGTTTCCGGGAAGGCCCGAATTTCCTCGCGATTGATCCCGACGAGTGCATCGACTGCGCCGTGTGCGTGGCCGAGTGCCCGGTCAATGCGATCTATGCCGAAGAAGACGTGCCGGGCGACCAGCAGCAATTCATCAAGATCAATGCCGATCTGTCGCGCTTCTGGCCGTCGATCACCAAGACCAAGCCGGCGCTCCCAGACGCCGAAGAGTGGAAAGACGTCACGAACAAGCTGGACCAGCTGGCACGCTGAAAACCCGGAGCCCGGTGATGCGACGGCTGCTTCGGGCCGCCGTCACCGGACGTTTTCCATCGTCGCCGGCAGTTTCGCGTCATCCATGGCACACTAGCGGCCATCGCGTCACCGCCCCTCTTTCAAAAATCAACAGGATTTAGCGCATGACTATCAGTGCCACCCACGATGCGGGCAGCATCGCCCCCAACAGCTCGTTCGCCGGCGCA
>DAMABW010000259.1:0-6898 GCA_031999925.1 Massilia sp.
GCAAGCGTGTTCCAAGTGCCCGTGATCGCTTTTAGGGAGCGCTGGTAGGCATCGGAGGAAGCCGAACCCAGCGTCGGTCCGGCCAGCTCGTCGCCGAAGTCCCGCTTCTGCAGTTGCTTGATCGCTGTATCGAAGCTCTGGTTGAACTCGGCCGAACTGCTGGCCGGGTGCGATTCTTCCTGCGCACGGGCAGCGGCGCCGCAGGCGGCGAGCGCAAGGCAAACGAGGCGGAGCGGGCGGGAGAGCTTCATGGCTGTTCCTTCAGGGAGGTGCGGACGGCGTTGATGGAATGGTCGAGGATTTCCTTCATGTACTTGCGCATTGCCGGGCTGTTCCTGCCGCAGTCGCCGGCAGCCATGAAGATCACGCCGACGGCGCCATAGTCGTCCGTGTCCGGGCGCAGCGCGGTGGCAAAGACCATGGCGGCGGCGATGCCATGGTCGCTGTCGGTACAGCCGGGTGCGGCCTGCGAAGCATAGAAATACATGTTGGGGGACATGCCGGCGAGCTGGTGGTCGCCCGACAGGCGCATCTCCTCGAATGCCTTGAAGATGGTCTTGCCGTCGGCGGTACGCAGTTTCGATTCGGGTATGGCATCGAAGCCTTCGCGTTCCAAATGGGCGGCGATCGTGCGCTGCCAGCGCTGCACCTGCGCTTCGCGCGTGCGCGCCGGTGCCGGTGCACCTTCGCGGCGGCGGATACCGATGTCGACCATGCGCGCCGCCATCGGCACCGCCTGTTTCCGGAAGACCTTTTCCATCTGCCGGGTGATATCGTCCATCCAGTCGACCTCTACCCGCCAGTCGCCGATGGCCTCGCTCGGCCTGGCCTGGTCGGGCGTCGTCATGACGCCCTTGGCGAACATCGCCACGAATTCGACGTTCTCGACACCCCCGGTTTTCTCGGGCTTGAGCGCCGTGGCGACGCCGTGGCGCATCCCGCCTGGCGCAGGGTTGCCGCTGCCGAGGCCGCGGTTGAAGCCGAACTCGAACTTGAACAGGCGCGCCATCGGGAACGACATCAGCGTGGGCACGGCAACGGAAACGTCGGCGCCGCAGGCCGCCGCGGCATTCCGGTAGGCAAGGCTGGCCTCGATGGTCTTGTCGGCCAAGTGGTCGGTGACCATGCGCCGGTCGACCGGGCGGAAGCACTCGAGGCTGCCCGGCGTGCTCTTGAGCTGCCAGCAGCTGTACCCGGCAAACATCGGTGCCGGAGCGTTTTCGAGGAAACAGGTGCTTTCCCCGGATAGTCTCTGGTTATTGTCGGCAAAGGCGCGTTCGAGCGCACTATGCGGCGCGCGGCAGGTCCCCAGCACCGTGCGCCGCCGGCGCAGCGCATCGTAGAGCTGGTCCACCTCGGCGCAGGCCGACATCTTATTGCCCGGGAATTCGATGGGCAGCGAACCGGTGGCGATGGTGGCGACGAACGCGGCATCGACATTTCTGACCTCACGAAACAGTTTCTGCGCGAAGCGGTCGTCGGCTTCCTGCGGCAACAGCGGAGCGGGATCGGCTGGATAGAAGACGCCGCGCCGGAACGCCCAGGTACGCTGTTCCCAGGTACCGTGGGCATCTTCCTCGCGCTCCCGGTACAGTCCGACCAGGGCGATGTTCTGCTGGAAGCTGTTGAGCGAGTCGAGCGCCTCGATCCGCTTGAAGGCGATGCCGGCGATGAAGTCGGCGGCCAGCTCCACGCTCAGGATCTGCCGTCCGGTGAGCAGGGCGTTGCGGCCGCCTTTCTGGCGCAGCTGCAGGACATGCGCCAGCTCATGGGTGATAGGGGCAAGGTAGGGATTGCGTCCCGCGGTACCTACGGGATTCCCAGCCGGGCTGCCGGCCGCATTCGCTTGCGCCGCCGGCAGCAGGGGATAGGAGATCCGGTAGCTGGGCGCGGACGCCAGCCCGGTCGTTTCGGTAGCGAACAGGCCGTGCGCGCAACCGGAGAAACGGATCCGGACATCCTGCAGGCCCAGTGCGGCGATAACCTTGCGAATGTCGGGATCGCCGCCCAATCCGGCGGGATCTTCCTTGTTCGTACACGCGGCCGCCTGGAGAGCGGTGCCGGCCGTGTCCGGTGTTTTGCTGTACAGGCATTGGGCCTTACCGTCGGCTGCCGCCAGCGCCAGGCAAGTAAGCAAGGGGGCAAAGAAGCAGCCCTGCCACGACGAGAGGGGCGCGCGTGTCATACCGCGCTCTCAGCGGCAAACCGCGTACCACATGTAGCCACCTGTCGGGCAATACGCCTGGCACGCAGCCGCAACCGCGTAGCCAGACTGGCAGTTCTGATTTTGAAATTGCGCGCCGAAATAGACGTTGCCCCAGCAGCCGCACTGCATGACCGGCTGGCCCGAGGGCAGGCCCTGGCGCGGAAGGCCGGCGTTGCCTGTGTTGTCGTCCGCATCGCCACCCGATACCGTCGTGCCGGCCCGCGAAGCGCCGCGCCCACCGCGGCGCGATTTCTTGAGGATGTCACGCACCTCGTCGTCGTCCATGTCGCACAGTTCGGCGATGCCGGAGATGGTGCTGCCCTTTTCGCGGTGGCGACGGACCTCGTCGTCGCTGCACTGTGCCAGGCTTGTTGCCGGGTGCAGCAGGACGGCCAGCAGCAGGGCACCGGCGAGGCGGGGAAACGGCGGGACAGGCTGGCCTGCCGGCCCGGCTGTCGTGGACACGCTTGCGTGCGCTTTCATCGACTGCTCCTTCTGCCCTGCGGCGCCATGGCCTTCTTCTGCAACCCACGATTCAAGTTAATGCACGACACATGGGAAAGCAAGGCGATCGTTGACCGATACGCCAATTGTGCAACAAACCGCCAGTCAATCTCATTCCATCCACAACGTTGTCCAGTCGGCCGCAGCGATGCCTTGGGGCAAAGTAGCGATATCGGTATTCCGTAGCAGTAGGCCGAGACTGGTTAGGGCGGCGGATGCCGCCGGAGCGTGGAAACGGGCTTGGACCGTTGATCGCCTTGTTCGGGGCCGCGCGGCCCCCGAACAAGGCAATAGGCGCCCGCCGTAGATCGCGGCCGCCATGGTAACGAATTTGACGACCGATGCATGACGCAATTCTGTCAAAGATCTGCCCCTCTCGCCGTCTGGATTGAAGGGACGCCCATCGGGCGTCATTGCCGGCGAGGCAATCCGTACCGAAAAACGCCTTGCTCTTGTGGGAACACGCGAAAGGGCAGAGGTCATGATGCTCCCCACCCCCTCTATTCTCTCTACCGTGACACCTCGGAAGCGTAGCCAAGAGCCACGAATGAAACTAACGAACGGTATTAACGCAGTCAAAGACTCCCCTCCAGACACGCCTCGGATTATCCAAGCTCCGCTCGCTACCTGGCTGCCCGCCGTCGGGTCCAAAATGAACAAAAAGACTAAAAGAACAGAGAGAATCCAGAGAATGCCCCCGGCCCATCACCGGAGTCCGTAGCGTTCGCATCCCCGTGGGTTACGCAACTTGCCTGTCTGTTAGTTTCATATATGGTATGATTGGGGTAATCAAACCCTGAAAACCTGTGCTCGATGGCGCCTGGGGCGCCGGCCGCCTGGCCACCCTTCCAGCACATCTGCGAGGTGCCAATGCCTGATCCGAAACAATGGGACGCCGACCCGCTCGCCGCCTTCAAGAAATTCATCGAGTCGCCCGAATTCGCCCGCACCAGTCGGCGGCTCGGCGAAGCCGACCCCGAGGCGATCTCCACGAAATCGGCCGCGGTCTACACCTTCATGTTCGGTAAATTCATCAACTGGCTCGCTGGCCAGAATCGCCCCTTCTCCCAGGTCGGCGAACAGGAGCTGCTTCGCTTCGTCGGCCAGCTGCGCCGGCGTGGCGAACAGAACAGCGGCATCACCGGGCGATACCTGCGCTTGCTGGAGCGCTGCTACAGCCACCTGCAGATCGCACCGAACCCGGCGACGTCGGCCACGAAGCTGGCCACCGACAACCGATACCTCGCGCAGAACGCCGGCACCGAGGCGCTCACGCCCGAACAGATCGACGCCTTCGTAACCGCTCTGCCCCCTCTCGATCCACCTGGTGCGAACCGGGCCGGGCGCCCGCCCAAGGCGTGGAAGCGCCGCCGCGACCATGCCGTCCAGGCGACGCTGCTTTTCGGAGGCCTCAAGGTGGCTGAGGCGATCGGCCTGCACCTTGACGAGGTCGACGACGCGTTCAACCATGGCCCGATCCGTTTGAAGATCAGCCCGGAAGACAAGCACGACACCAGCTACGAGCATCAAACCATCGTGCACGGCTACGGTGCCGACGCGCTGCGCCACTGGCTTGTCGAACGAATGGCCGAGGACAGGAAGGGCGTGCGTATCCTGAAGGGCGACCTGGTGTTCCCGGGCGATCAGGAAGGCAATCCAATGTCGAAGGTCACGCTCTGGCGCCAGGCGAAGGCGACGTTTGTCCGCGCCGGCATCGACGCCAACCGCAGCGGCGGCCGCACCTTGCGCAACACGTTCGCCGCGCAACAATTGACGACCCACGGTCGCACGAAAAGCGACGTAAAGGAATACTTGGGCCTGGCGTTGGAAAGGTCGGCCGAGATTTACGAAACCGCGCAACCGAGAAAGAAGAAGTCCGATGAAGCTGTCTGAGATCACCCGCATCCTGGCCGAGGCAGGCCTGCAGCCGCTCTCGCGCGACCAGCTGCTCGAGCTGGCCGGTACCGAGGCGGGAAAGCGGTTTGAAGCGGCCCTTATCGGATACGGCGCCGGCGATCGCCGCTGCCGCGAAGCGCTTGAGGTGACGATGCGCGTACTGGACGCGGAAACCCGGGCCACGCTGCAGCGCATCGGTTGCCGGCTGCCGATCGACCAACTCGCTTCCCTCGCCTACCGGGAACAGCGCCGGTTCTTCGACGCCATTGATGCGATTGAGAAGCGAACGCCTCGCGCCGCGGCGGCCCGCACCTATCTGGCCGAGCTTGGCGCTGCTGCCGGAGTGCCTGCCCCTGCGCAGGCCGCAGCGGTGGATCCTCCATACTACAGCTTTAAAATTTTTGGCTTGTCCGCTGCGCTTTGCATCGCCGAGGCCACGAGCCGGGCTGAACGCAAGCACACAATCAACATTGAGGGCGCCGTCGCGCTCGCTGGCGGCACTCGCAAGACCTTCGACTGGCCGAACAAGATCGTGGTGCAGTTGACCGTGCAGGAAGCGTACCAGGTGCTAGCCCTATTGGAGAACAAAATCAGGTCACTGCGCTTCGACGGTCATGGCCGCGAACACGATAAGTCGCTGCAGGTTGAGTTTCAGGATTCCCACTACTATTTCCGCCTGATCCAGCGCGGCCGGTCCGTCGTTGCCGTCCCGGTGCGTGCGGTTGACTCGCTTCAGATCGTTTCGCTGTTATACAAACAACTGTTGCGTAACGAAAGCCACATGGGCATCGGCGACATCCGGGCAATGATTGACCGCATGGTGGCGATGATGCCGATCGCAGTTGATCCGCTCCGTCGATAAGCATTGGCGCGGTTGCTATTCTAGACGCCGGTCAGGCTCACCGTTCATTCAGATCGAAGGAGCGCTGGCGCTGGACGGCCCTACCACCGTCGGATTAACTGGACGGACAGGCCTCCCGAGCTCCCGGAAGCGGTCCCGAATGCATGAGCTGCCTGCACATTGCAGGGGGCCAAGCGCATCCTCCCAACATCATTGCACTACAGCCATCTTGAGATGACGTCAGATCAAGACCTGGTTCTTGTCCGCAAAATGGGACAACTTTTCGACAGTAGGCTCACCCCACAGCGCGTCGGCGTACCACAGGCTCAGGGCCGTTCGCGTCACACCTTTTTCGAGCACTTTGTCGAGCGCTGGCACTTTACCGGTCGCCTGCGCCCGGAACTGTTCATAGGTCGTGCTACGCTGATCGGCATCCATCTCCTTGAACACGTCGAGTGCGAGCCTGGCGCGCGCACTCAAAAAACGCTCGAGCAACGTAGGTCCCTCGGCCGCCGATCCAACCTTGAGCCGAGGTTCCATTTTCTTGTCCGGCAGCTTGGCTTCACTCTTCAAGGCCCAGCGCAGGTAAGCCACTTTTGAATGGACCGGGCCACCATTGGCTGAGCCGATGCGGGCCGCGACCACGGCCAGCGCCTGATAGATCTTGTCGTCCGCATACTCGCCAATGACATTGCTCGCTTCCTGCTGGGTCATGCCCAACGCCATCAATTTCTCCAGCAAGGTCAGATCGATCGTGAACGGTGCGCCCGATTCTTGCTGGGTATCCGGTTTGAACTCGACACGAAACTGCAGCTGCTGAACACGACGCCCAAGCTTATGCTCGATTAGCTCGACTTCGATATCGGTGACCCGATTGACCTCGGCGATCGCGTTCTTGAGAACATCGCGCTTGAAATACTTGTACTCGGGTAAATCCTCCGGCTTCTCGGGCATCGGATTTCCAGTAAGCAGACCGTACCAATGCTCGACCGGATAAGTCGACGTCAACTTCGATGGATTGGTCGCGTAGCGCCGGCACAATTCGTACAAGGCCAGGGCGGTACCGGACCTCAGGAGTCCCTGGTAATGAATGCTGAGCCGGGTGTAGGTTTCCGGCTGCATGACACTCTCGTGCACTTCTGGCGGGAACGCAAAGCCGACCCATACTTGGCCGGTCCGGCTGTGCAGGCCCTTGGGATTCACGAAAGTTACCGATGCGATCAGGCGCTCGCTGGTCCACTGGCGGTCAGTCTCGAGCAGAAGCTTGATGTCCTGCATCTCGGAGATCTGTTCACGCAAAAACTGCATATCCCGGCTGTCGTAACTCGCGTTGCGCGCCAGGACCGATAACGGCACCCAGAAATATTTTTGCGCGGCAGGAGTGTCGATCGGTGCGTCCTGTCCCAGCTTGCGAATCCGCTGGGCGTGGTACATGAGGACATTGAACACCA
>DAMABW010000260.1:0-6862 GCA_031999925.1 Massilia sp.
CAAAAGAGGACATTTCTACTTTGCTAGAAGCGGACATTACTACTTTGCTCTAACAGGGTGGGCACTCGTGCCCACGCGGATCACGCATACCGACAACGGCTCACGCAACAGCGCCACGTACACCCGCACGAACGCCTAAAACCGCGCCCGCACCCCCACTGGCCGCACAAACGCCGCCAAGCGCTCAAACCCCACCTGAAACCAATGCTTGCGCCGCTCCGTCAACTGCCCCACCACCCAGGTCGCCGCAACGATCAAGATGGTCAACGCCGCGATATCGACCGCACTGTTCCGATCATGCCGGACCAGCACCAGCCACAAACTCATCACCAGCGCATGCACCAGATACAGCGTAAAGGTGTACGACGACAACCCTCGTATCACCCGCTCGAACCGTAGCAAGCCCAGGAAGCCTGCCGAGCGCGCACACCAGAAATTCGCCAGCACCAGCGCGCATACCACGTAATCGGCCAAGAACCGGTCCGCACTCCTGAGCGGCACCGCCGGAAACGGCCACCCCTCGCGCGCGGCCATGCGCAGGAACACGTCGCTTCCGCTCAACTTGAACAGCGCCAGCAACACCAGGCTCGCCACCCACCCGGCCAGCGCCGCGCGCCGTCCGAGCAGGTGCGTCTGCTGCCAGCGATACAGCCACACCCCGCTGGCCCACACCGGCAGCAGCAGCCACAGTTTCGGCCCCACGAACAGCAGCAAGGATCCCACCGCCACGATCCGCCGCGCACCGCGCAGGTAGAAGGCTGCGCCGAACAGCACGTAATACCAGACCTCGTACCCGAGCGACCAGTACGGCCCGAGCAAGGGCGGCGGCTCGGAGATCGTCCACAGTTCCCCCATGAACAGCAGGTGCAGCGGCAGGTACAGCCAGGGCTTGGCCACCTCGTACAGCTGGCGCCCCGGCACCCGCCCGGACCAGACCAGGGCCGTGGCGGCGGCGAACGCGAACAGCAAGAGCGGCAGCGCCACCGAATAGATGCGGGTACAGCGCGCAATGGCATACGCGCGCAGCGAGGGGTTCTTTTGTTCGGTGGTGTAGGCGATGACGAACCCGGACAGCACGAAGAACACGATCACCGCTTCGCGTCCCAGGTTCGGCACCCAGTCGTCGGCGGCGCGCGTGATCACGCCATACGGCCCGTAATGGCTGGCGACGACCAGCACGGCCGCCAGCAGGCGACAGCAGTCGAGGTAAAGCGACAGCGGACGCGCGAGCGGAGCGGGGTGAGTGGCCATCGGGATGCCTGTCGGGTTTGGACGAAATGATAACCCATGCCGCATTGCGCACACGCGGCGCCCGCTTTTGCCGGCTTCAGGCCGAACTCAGGCCAAGCTCAGGCGCGCGCTCAGTTGCGTAATTCAGTTGCGTAATTCAGCGCAGAAGTCGAGCAGGATGCGCTCGCCCTCGGGCCATTCGCCATGGCCGCTGTCGGCGTTCACGTGGCCGGCGGCGCCGATCTCGACGAAGCGCGCGCCCCAGGCGTCGGCAAAGGCGCGCGCCCGTTCGCGCGTGACGAAGGGATCGTCGCTGCTGGCGACCACGATGCAGGGGAAGGGGAGTTTCGCCATCGGCACCGGCGCGAAGCCGTTGGCGTCGATCGGATACGACGCCGCCTCGACGTCGCTCGGCGCCACCAGCACCGCGCCGGCCGCGCGCAGGGGCGACCCGGAATGGGCCCAGTGCGCCGCCAGGATGCAGCCCAGGCTGTGCGCCACCAGGATCGGCGCGCCGCTGCTGGCGCCGACGGCGGCATCGAGTTCGGCCACCCATTCGTCGCGGACCGGATTGTTCCAGTCGCGGTGTTCCACGCGCCGCAGTCGCAGGTGGCGCGCTTCCCACAGGGTTTGCCAATGCTGCGGACCCGAATTCCACAGGCCCGCCAGGGTCAGAACGTCGCAATCCATGTAGCCTCCGCTGCTTGTCGTTCCGACCATTCTACGCGTCTGTTACAAGGCGCGTCGGATCAGAGCGCGGTGCGCAGGGCGAACAGTTCCGGGAACAGCACCACGTCGAGCATCTTGCGCAGGTAGCTCACGCCCGCCGTGCCGCCGGTCCCGGTCTTGAAGCCGATGATGCGTTCCACCGTCGTCACATGGCGGAAGCGCCAGAAGCGGAATGCCGTCTCCAGGTCGACCAGCTTCTCGGCCAGTTCGTACAGCGCCCAGTGCTGCGCCGGGTCCTGGTAGACCGCCAGCCAGGCCGCTTTCACCGAGTCGTCGGGTTCAAGCGGCAGGGTCCAGTCGCGCTCCAGGCGCTCCGGTGCGATGGCGAAGCCGCTCCGCGCCAGCAGCATCACCGCTTCGTCGTAGACCGAGGGCAGCTTCAGTTCGCGCTCGAGGATGGCGTGGGCCGGCGGGTTCTTTTCGTGCACCGCCAGCAAATTCGCGTTCTTGTTCCCGAGGATGAATTCGAGCTCGCGGTACTGGTGCGACTGGAAGCCCGACGAGGCGCCGAGATAGGGCCGGATCGCCGTGTATTCCGACGGCGTCATCGTCGCCAATACGTCCCAGGCATGCACCAGTTGGTCCATGATGCGCGCTACCCGCGCCAGCATCTTGAAGGCGGGAGAAAGTTCGCCGGCGCGCAGGTGCACGCGCACGGCCTGCATTTCGTGCAGCATCAGCTTGACCCAGAGTTCGCTGGTCTGGTGCTGGATGATGAACAGCATCTCGTTGTGGTTGGGCGAGAGCGGGTGCTGGGCCGACAGGATCTGTTCCAGGCCCAGGTAGTCGCCGTAGCTCATCGACTCCTTGAAGTCCATCTTCGCGCCGTGCCAGGTGGCCGGCTTGTCTTTCATGTCGCTCATGTTCAAGCCGCCTCAGGTCACCGCGCCGCGTTCGGCGCCCACATCGTAGTCTTCGCGGTCGAGGATGTCCTTCAGGATCTCGACGGCGTCCCACACATCGGCAAAGCTTGTGTACAGCGGCGTGAAGCCGAAGCGCATGATCGCGGGCTCGCGGTAGTCGCCGATCACGCCGCGCGCGATCAGGGCCTGCATCACCGCGTAGCCGTGCGGATGGGTAAAGCTGACCTGGCTGCCGCGCCGTGCATGCTCGCGCGGCGTCACCAGGCCCAGCGGATGATTCCCGCAACGTGCCTCGACCAGTTGAATGAACAGATCGGTCAGGGCCAGCGACTTGGCGCGGATCGCGTCCATGTTCGTCTCTTCGAACACTTCCAGCCCGCACTCGACCATCGCCAGCGAGACCACCGGCTGGGTCCCGCACAAGGCGCGGCCGATGCCGTCGCAGGGCGCGAAGCCATGCGCCATGGCGAAGGGTTGCGCGTGGCTCCACCAGCCCGACAGCGGATGCTGGAACCTGGCCTGGTGGCGCTGCGGCACCCAGATAAAGGCTGGCGAACCCGGGCCGCCGTTCAGGTATTTATAGGTGCAGCCCACCGCGAAGTCGGCTTCGGCGTCGTTCAGGTCGACCGGCACCGCGCCGGCCGAGTGGGCCAGGTCCCAGACAACCAGGGCGCCGTTCCGGTGCGCATGGCGGGTGAGGGCGGCCATGTCGTGCTGGTAGCCGGTGCGGTAGTTCACGTGGGTCAGCATGACGACGGCGCAGTCGGCGTCGATGGCGGCTGGCAGCTCTTCCACTGAATCGACCAGGCGTACGCTATAGCCGCGCTCGAGCCAACTCGTCAGGCCTTCGGCCATATAGATATCGGTCGGGAAGTTGCTGCGCTCGGTGACGATCACGCGGCGGCCGGCCGTGTCGCCCTCGGACTGGATGCGCAGGGCGGCGGCCAGCGCCTTGAACAGGTTGAGCGAGGTGGTGTCGGTGACGACGACTTCGTCGGCCTGGGCGCCGATCAGCGGCGCCAGGCGCTGCCCGAGACGCTTGGGCAGGTCGAACCAGCCGGCCGTGTTCCAGCTCTTGATCAGGTCTTGTCCCCATTCGCGCGCCACCACGTCCTGGGCGCGGGCCAGGGCCGCATGCGGGCGGGCGCCGAGGGAATTGCCGTCAAGGTAGATGACGCCGGCCGGCAGGTCGAAGCGTTCGCGCAGGGGCGCCAGCGGGTCTTGGGCGTCGCGCGCCAGGCAATCGGCGCGGGTGATCGTGGATTCGCTCATGAGGATTTGTCTCTGGTTGTATAGGCAGATAGCCGTTCGGCCGGCAGTGTAGCAAGACCCCGCAAAAAATATTTCATATTTTTTTGCTGCGAACCCTAAAGTTCCGCCGCACCCTGCCGTAAAGGAGTCAGAGCGCTGGAAAAAGGGGCGAAAAAATATTTCAAAAATATTTGCCGACAACCCTAAAGTTCTCGAAAACGCTGCCGTTAAGGAGTCAGAAGGGCGAAAAGGGCACCGAAAAATATTTCAGAACGACCCTAAAGTTCTCGGTTTGGTTGACGTTAATCTGCAAAAGCGCAACACAACAGCAAAAAGTTGCGACACGAAAATGTTGCGGCACGGCACGCTGAAACACAATTCGCAAGCCTCCTTTTCATAGGAGCGCATCTCTCATCCGCCAGGGTTTGTAAGACAAACTCCTACGGATGCTGTCGTCTTTGGAGGACATAAAATACAGTGTCCATCCGATTCCCCTAATGTTTCTCTACGGTCAGAATCTATCTCACTGGCAACACACACCCCTGCCAGAACCTAAACAACGGAGAGTGGAAAATGACTGCAAACGACATGATGGCTGAAATCCGCGATGCGAACCTGAGCTACCTGATGCTCGCGCAGCAGATGATCCGCGCCGACAAGGTCACCGCGATTTTCCGCCTCGGCATCTCGGCCGACATCGCCGACCTGATCGAAGGCATGAGCAATGCGCAGATCCTGAAGCTCGCCGGCGGCAACATGATGCTGGCCCGCTTCCGCTTCGACGACACCGCGATCCTCTCGATGCTGACCAGCCACACCAAGGACCGCGCCCTGGCCCAGTCGCACGCCGCGATCCTGATGGCCGGCCAGCCAGCCGAAGAAATCGCCTGATGCGCTACTCGGTAGCGGTCCTATGGTGTAGGATAGCCGGGACTGTTGCCGGAGCTGTAGGATGACCAAAAAAAGCGTCGTATCGGAAGCGCAAGAAATCCAGCTCGCGATCGAGCTGATACAGCTGGGTGCACGACTCCAGCTGCTGGAAACCGAGGTCTCGCTCTCGCGCGAACGCCTCATCAAGCTGTACAAGGAACTGAAGGGCGTCTCGCCGCCGAAAGGCATGCTGCCGTTCTCCACCGACTGGTTCCTCACCTGGCAGCCGAACATCCATTCCTCGCTGTTCCTGAACATCCATAACTTCCTGGTCGATAATGCCGGCGCCAGCGGCATCCAGGCGGTGATGAAAGCTTATCAACTCTACCTCGAACAGATGCCGGCTTCGCCCGGCGAAGAGCCGCTGCTCTCGCTGACGCGTGCCTGGACCCTGGTGCGCTTCTTCGGCAGCGGCATGCTCAAGCTCGCGCCTTGCGAGAAGTGCAAGGGAAAATTCGTGGTGAATACCCTCGACCTGAACAGCGGCTACCTGTGCGGCCTGTGCCACATGCCTTCGCGCGCCGGCAAGACGCGCAAGGCCAAGGACGCCGCCCAGCAGGCCGCCCTCGATGCCGAGCAGGCCGACAGCGAATCCGACGCCTGAGCGGGTGTCGTCCCAGACCCTTATCATGACCGGAGGCGTGCGATGAGCGCGTCCCGCATCCTGCGCGCGCCCGCCGTCCAGGCACTGCTGTGCCAGGTTGCCGCTTTTCCGCTGACCCTGCTTGCCGTGTTCCTGCTGGCGCGCGCGGGCAACTCTCCCTCGTACCTGACCGCCGCGCTTGCCCAGGGCATCTTTGCCGCGGCCTTGAGTGCCTGGCGCAAGCTGGCGCGCTGGTGGCTGGCGATCGGCCTGATGTTCCCGCTGGCCCTGCTCGGCGCCAGCCAGTTCGCGATCCCGCCCTGGCTGTTCCTGGTCGTGTTCCTGTTCATGCTGGTGCTGTACTGGTCGACCTTCCGCACCCAGGTGCCGTATTACCCGTCGGGGAGGGCGGCCTGGGATGCCGTGGCCGAGCAATTGCCGCAGGATCGGCCGGTTTCCTTCATCGACATCGGCAGCGGCCTCGGCGGCCTGGTGATGGACCTGGCAAGCCGCCGCAGCGACATTCGGGCAGCCGGCATTGAACTGGCACCGCTGCCCTGGCTCGCCAGCTGGCTGCGCGCCCGCTTGACCAACAGTCGCGCCCGCTTCCTGCGCGGCGACTACGAGCGGCTGGACTTTGCCGACTACGACGCCGTCTTTGCCTACCTGTCGCCGGCCGCCATGACCGCACTCTGGCGCAAGGCCAAAAAAGAGATGCGTCCCGGCTCCATGTTGATGAGTTACGAGTTCGCTATTAACGATTCCACACCGACCTTATCTGTCTATCTACCGAACACTGGTCGAACTCTCTACATATGGCACTTTTAGGCGACAATCGCCGCTGTTTTACTTGCCCGGGGACCATTCTCCCGCTATTGTTCCAGCTGTCGTAGTTCCCTACGTAAATATTTTTTCTGAGATACAAAGTCTCGGAAATGTGTGGATCTTCCAGCCCGTCCGGGCACTTTCTGGAGCAGTGTCTTGTTAGTCATTATCGGTTACGTCGTTATCTGCGCGTGTGTGTTCGGCGGCTTCGTCATGAGTGGCGGTCACATGGCTGCACTGTTCCAGCCGCTGGAACTGCTGATGATCGGCGGTGCGGCTGCCGGCTCGATGTTTGTCGGTAACAACGGCAAGGCCCTGAAGGCCACGATGAAGGCATTGCCGACTGTGTTCAAAGGTTCCGCGTACACCAAGGAAATGTACATGGAGCTGATGTCGCTGCTGTTCGACGTGCTGTCGAAAGTGCGCAAGGAAGGCTTGATGTCGATCGAAG
>DAMABW010000261.1:0-6832 GCA_031999925.1 Massilia sp.
CATGGCCCAGCGCGCCATCCTCGGCGCCGCCAACCCGGCCGACATCTTCATCCCGACCCTGATCGCGACCTTCTGCTCGACCCTGACCGGCATCGTGGCGGTCAGCCTGCGCCAGGGCATCAATTTGCTGCATCCGGTCGTGTTCGGCTGGATCGGCGGCCTGACGGCGGTCGTCGCCGGCATCGTGTTCTACCTGACGAACTTCCTGGCCAAGTCGGAGATCGAGCTGGTCTCGGTGGTGGCGGCCAACCTGATCCTGTTCTCGATCATCGCCGCCTTCATGGTGGCGGCGCTGCTGCAGCGCGTGAATGTGTTCGAGGCCTTTATCGAAGGCGCCAAGGGCGGCATCGAGACCTCGCTGAAGATCATTCCCTATCTGGTCGGCATGCTGGTGGCGATCAGCGTGGTGCGCAACTCTGGCATCCTGGGCATGATCGTGAACGCCTTTGCCTGGGTTTTCACCCAGCTCGGCCTGCCCACCGATTTCGTCGGCGCGCTGCCGACCGCGCTGATGAAACCGCTGTCCGGCAGCGGCTCGCGCGCGATGATGATCGACGCCATGACCACCTACGGCGTCGACTCCTTTGTCGGCCGCCTGGCGTCGATCCTGCAAGGCGCGGCCGATACCACCTTCTATATCGTGGCCCTGTACTTCGGCTCGGTCGGCATCCGCAAGACGCGCTATGCGATCGGCTACGGCCTGATCGCCGACCTGGCCGGCGTGATTGCCGCCATCTTCGTCGCCTACCTCTTCTTCGGTTAAGGATGCTTATGTTGCGCCGCCTCGCTCTCGCCGCCGCTGTCATCGCCTGCCTGCCCGCCTGCGCACCGCTGCCGCCGGCGCCTGCAGCACAGACGCCCGTACCACAGGTTTCCGCACCGCAGGCTGCCGCATTGCCAGCCCCTGCATTGCAAGCGCCTGTGGCGCAGGCGCCGCAGGTCACGCCGCAGCCGCTTGTCAGCGCGGCCCAGCGGACGGGCAACCTGCCGCAGCCGGTGACGGCGCTGCTGGCGGCGAACGGCATCGCACCCGCTTCGCTCAGCGTGCTGGTACTGCGCGGCGACCAGGTCGTGCTGGCGCACGGCGCCGAGCGGCCGATGCAGCCGGCCTCGACGATGAAACTGGTGACGACCCTGGTCAGCCTGGAGCAGTTGGGCCCGGTATTTCGCGGCCGCACTGAATTGCTGAGCAATGGCGAGGTGAAGAATGGCGTGCTGAAGGGCGACCTGGTACTGCGCGGCGGCGCCGATGCCGACCTGTCGGGCGAGGTGCTGGAGAACATGCTGCGCGCGCTGGAATTGTCCGGCATCAAGCGCATCGAGGGCAACCTGGTGCTCGACCGCAGCCTGTTCAATCCGGCGCGCCAGGACCTGGGCGTGCCGCCCTTCGACGAGTCGCCGGAAGCGTATTACAACGTGATTCCCGATGCGCTGCTGGCCAACAAGAACATGCTGCAGATCGACATGCGCTCCACAAGCAAGAGCATGCAACTGGACATGCAGCCCGAGCTGGAAGGCGTGCGCGTGGTGTCGGAAATGACGCTGATCGACGCCGACTGCGCGCGCTGGGAAGACGGCTGGAAATTGCCGGAAGCGGTAAAAGGCGCCGACGGCCGCATCAAGGTCGTGCTGCGCGGGACGTTCCCGAAAAACTGCGCCAAGACCAACAGCATCAACGTGGTGGACCGCGACGATTACCTCGACGGCCTGTTCCGCATGAAGTGGAAACAGCTCGGCGGCAAGCTCGACGGCAAGACGCTGGCGGGCATCGTCCCGCCCGATGCGCGCCTGCTGGCACTGCACACGGCGCGCGCCTTGCCGGAAGTCGTGCGCGATACGAACAAACCTTCGGACAATGCATTGGCGCGCACCCTGTTCCTGAGCCTGGGCGCGCTGGAAGCCGATCCGGTACTGGGCAGCCGTCCGCTGCCGCTGGTGCCGGGCCAGAGCACCTATACCCGCGCCGACCAGGTGGTGCGCAACTGGATGCGCGCGCGCGGCATCGACGACAGCGGTTTCGTGATCGAGAACGGTTCCGGTCTGTCGCGCATCGAACGCATCAGCCCGCTGCAGATGGGTGGGCTGCTGCAAGCCGGGCTGCGCAGCAACTGGGCGCCCGAATTCCAGGCCAGCATGCCGATCGTCGCCATCGACGGCACCATGCGCCGCCGCCTGCATGGCAGCCCGGCCGCCGGCCGTGCCCGCCTGAAGACCGGCACGCTGCGCAACGTGGTGGCGGTGGCGGGCTATGTGCCGGATGCGGGCGGCGTGCAGAACGTGGTCGTGGCCATGGTTAACGACGAGCGTGCCGGCGAAGGACGCGGACGCGCCGTGGTCGATGCGCTGGTGGACTGGGTGGCGCGGTCGGGAGCACAACCGGCGCCGGCCGTGGCACCGGTACTGCGCTAGCCGCACCCGGTATCGCCGAACGATACGTTTCCGCCAATAAAACAATACTCCGCAGGCCCCGGTTGGCCTGCGGCCGCGATTTCGCGATGATGCCTGCACCTGATCAAAGGAGCATCTCATGAAACGCCTTGTGCTTACCTCCCTGCTCGCATCCCTCCTCGGTCTTTCCTGCGCCACGGCGTCGGCGGCTGGCCAGTCCAACCCGTCGCAGGCCAGCGCCAACCTCTCCGGCGTGGTCGTGTTCGGTTCCGTGATCGGCGTGGCCGCAGCCGGCAGCCTGGTCGTTGCCAGCGTCAAGACCGTCGGCGACGGACTCGAAGTGGTGGTCGAAAGCCTGGCCGACGGCAGCCGCGCCACGCTGCGCCTGTCGGGCGCGGTGGCGGGCGGCCTGTCGGTTGCGGCCGGCACCGCGGTTGAAGTGGTGACGGCTTCCACCGGCCACGTGCTGGTCCTGTCGGGTAAGGCGATCGCCTTCATCCCGAACGAAGTGGGCAAGGCGCTGCTGCACCACGCGCGGGTAGGCTGAGATGGGCCGCCTTTTCCCTGCGGCCCCTGCCGCCTCGCTTGCCAAAGCAACCGCTACCGTCGCCACTGCACTGGCCGCCACCCTGGCCTGCACCTTGCCCGCCCAGGCCGGCCAGGCCTGCGCGGACAAGCCCCTGACAGCCACCGAGGTCGTGATGTCGATGGATCTTGCCCAGCGCACCGTGCAGGCGCTCGACGCCAGCGGCGCCAAGGTGGCACTGGTATCGCGCGCCGGCCAGGACCTGAGCCGCTACCGCCTGCGCTACTCGCACATGGGCGTGGCCGTGCGTGACCATCCGGCCGGCCGCTGGACCGTCGTGCACGAGTTGAACGAGTGCGGCTCGGCCGCCTCCCACCTCTACAACGAGGGCATGGGTAATTTCTTCCTCATCGATCTGTACCGGCACGAAGCCCAGCTCGTGATTCCCGGACCGGCAGCGCAGGACCGCATCGCCCAGCTGTTCGCCACGCGCACGCCGCAGCGCATGCACGAGGGGCACTACAACATGCTGTCTTACGTGTACTCGACCAAGTACCAGAACTCGAACCAGTGGGTGCTTGAATCCCTGGCCGCCGCCATGGCGCCGCCGGGGCAGGTCGAGACCCGCGGCGAAGCCCAGGCCTGGATGCGTTCGCTGCGCTTCCAGCCGCTGACGGTGGAAGTGCCGGCGGCCACCCGCCTGGGCGGACGCATGTTCCGCGCCAACGTGGCCTTCGACGATCATCCTTTCGACCGCCGCATGGCTGGCCAGATCGATACCGTGACCACCGATTCGGTCGTGCGTTTCGTGCGCATGACCGATCCGGATGCGAAGACCATGGTGGTCGATTAGCGGAATTGGCATGAAATTTTCTTTCAACGGGGGCGTCTCCTTGAAAGAAGATTTCACGCGTCAAGGCTTTGACGTTTGGCTGGTGCGCGGCGCCACGCCCGCGGGTTCGAGCCAGGGTGTGCCTGCCACTTCGGGTTTGGCTTCGACCAGCGCCACTTGCCCGTTGGTGGTTTCGCGGATGGTGCGCACGATGTCGAGCATGGTCTTTTCCGCGTACTTGTCGGGCGTGCCGAGCACGTAGCCGTAGGCGCGGCGCGGCCATGCGAGCCAGCCGCCTTCTTTCCTGGTGAAGGCGGCGTACATGTCGAGGTGGTAGCCGCCCTTGTAGGGGAAGAGACAGGCGACGATGCTCATGTCCTGGCTGCCACGCACGTCGGGCGTGGCCTTGGCGGTCCAGCTGGCGCCTTCGCAGCTGGGGCCGCGCGCCGGGATCGTGCCCGGCGGCGCCCCGGCGGGATCGGCCAGCTTGAAGCGGCCGGGCTGGTCCTGCACCTCGGCGGTCTCCGGCACCGGCGTGGCCAGCGTGGCATTGTTGACGTTGCGGCTGATGCCCTCGCTGGCGGCGCGCGTGACCGCCGGCCCGGCTGCGTCGGTCTTGATGTCGAAGACGCGGATGTATTCGACCGCCGTGTCGCGCGAGGCGAACATGTTGCCGCTGCCGGTGCTGCAACCTGCCAATGCGGCGGCAAGGGCGACGGCCATCATCGAAGCTTTCATTACGCACCTCTCTTGTCCGTTGGGATGGAATCGTTTGCGCGGAAGAAGCGGCCTCGAGCGTCAAGCGGGGGCGTCAAATCTTCCGTCGGTAGCTAGCGATTCTCCGGGGCGGATGAAGAGGAAGGATGAGAAAGCTCAAGTGTGCGAGGGCGGTGCGGGGTGGCGGATATGACGCATTTGTGCATGCGATGCAAACGGTGAGTTCGAAAATCCACCCTACAGCGGCGTGGTTCGTAGGGTGGGTTCTTTGAACCCACCGGTTTCACGGTCGGATAAACGGCAAACTCACATCACCCGCCGGAACGTCGACCGCACCAGATCCCGGTCGCCGCAATCGAAATGCCACCATTCGGTGCGAATCCCCAGGAACCCCGCCTGGAACATGGCATCGCGCAGCAGCCGGCGGTTCGCGACCTGCTCTTCAGTAAGCTTGCCGGCAGCAAGGAAACCCTCTTCCAGCGCCGGGTGCGACAAATCCGTCATGTCGTCGAAGCCGGTGCCCATGTCGAGCTCGCGGCCTTGCGAGTCGAGGAGGGTGATATCGAGCGCCATGCCGTAGGAGTGGATCGAGCCGCGCGCCGGGTCGGCCAGGTACATCTGCAGGCCGGTGCCGGCCAGCGCATCCCACAGTTGCTGCTGCACGCGCTGCGGGCGCAGGGCGTCGAGCACCAGCGCGGTGTGGCCGGGCGCGCGTTCGGCAAGATACGCCACCACCTGCTCCAAGGCAGCGGCGGCATCGCGGTGCAGCCAGGCGCAGTCGTAGGGCGAATACAGATCGCGACCGACGAAGTTGTTGGCGCTGGCGTAGCGCAGGTCGACTTCGATGCCCGCGATCGACGACAGATGGCGGAACTCCGGGCTGGCGGCGATGTCTTCACTCGTCACCGTCCCGCCGGGTACGTCGAGACTCATTTGCTTCCCCGTTCGAGACAGGCGCGCGCGGTGGCGCCGATGCAATTGGCCAGTTCGCGCGCACCATGCGACAGCGGGGCATGGCTGGCCGATAGCAGGTAGATCTGCACCGGCATCGCCGGCGCCCACTGGCGGCGCTGCACCTTGTCCGGCGCGGCCGAGGCGGCCGTGAACGGGTCGAGCACGGCGGTGCCGGCGCCGGCTTCGACCAGCGAGCGCGCGATCTGGTAGGTCTGGACCAAGGTGCGGAAGACCGGCTGCACGCCCTGCGCTTCGCAGGCGGCGACCACGATCTCGCCGAGCGGGTCGTTGTCGGCCAGGCCGATCAGCTCGCCGGTCAAGCCTTCGGCGCCGATCGGCTGGGCGCATTCGGCCTCGCTCCAGGTGCCGGCCGGCGCCATCACGGTCAGCATGCCTTGGGCGATCGGTTCGGCGACGATGCCGGGGTGGCGCGGGTCTTGCAGCGACAGCGCCAGGTCGGCTTCGCCCAGGCGCAGGGCATTCACGATCTCGCTGGTGTGGTACGTCGCCAGTTCGCAGCGGGTCTGGGCGAAGTCGCGACGCCACAGCGTCATGGCCTCGGGCAGCACGCTGATGGCGAGCGTCGGCGTCGAGACCAGGCGCACGGTTTCGACCGCGCGGCCCTTCAGGCTGGCGGCCAGGCGGCGAATGCCCTGCAGGTCGCGGTTCAGCTTTTCGGTTTCGGCGAACAGGCGGTGCGCTTCCGGCTTCGGATACAGCTTGCCGCGCACGCGCTCGAACAGCGGCATGCCCAGCTGCAGTTCGGCATGCTGCAGCACTTTCGTGACGGCCGGCTGGGAGATGTGCAGAACCTGGGCGGCACCGCTGATGGTGCCGACTTGCATGATGGCGTGGAAAACTTCGATGTGGCGCAGGCGCATTGCTTTAGTCCTTCAATGGAACGCCCGCGCTGGGCGCGGGTCGGTCGAAGGATACAGGTTAAACGTAGGCACGGCGACCATCATTGTTGGGTTGGCACAACTGGCTGCATAGGCTGCACGGGCTGCACGGGCTGTACTGGCTGTACTGGCTGTACTGGCTGCACAGGCGGCACGCCCGGCACCGGTACCGGCGTCGTCGGCACGGCTGGTGGTACAGGCACCGGCGGTACCGGCGGCAGCGGCGCGTTCGCCGGCGTGGTCAACACTTCCAGCATGGCCGCGGTTTCCGCATCCGGTTCGCCGGCAATATTCGCCGGGCGGTATTTCATCTGGAAGGCGCCGATCACGGTGCGGGTTTGCTGATCGAGCACGCCGGTCTGGGCCAGCGCGAAGCCGTGGGCGGCGAGTTTCTTCTGGAACCAGGCGGCATCCGGCACCTGGATGTCGAACACCTGGCGCACGGCGGCCACGCGGTTCGCATCCGGCCACACCACCAGGCCGGCCTGGGCCAGCTGGTACCACGGGAACAATGGG
>DAMABW010000262.1:0-6804 GCA_031999925.1 Massilia sp.
AGCGCGAGCCAACGCAGCAACGCGCCGGTTATGGCAGCCAAAAACACATTTATTTATGGGTGAGTACTTCGCGTGCGCGCCGCTCCGGCGCCTGCTGGCAGAATAGGCACGTGGATGCCTGTTCCTGTGGAGACCCATCATGCTGGTCGATCGCGCACGGAAGTTCCTGCTGTCCCTCGTTCCCCTGCTCTTCCTGCTGGCCGCTTGCGGCGGCGGCGGCGGCAATCCCGGTTCCAATCCCCCATCCAATCCCGGCGCCACCACGGGCAGCCTGCAGGTCAGCATCAATTCCCTGCCTTCCGGCACGAACGCCTCGGTACGGGTTACCGGCCCGAACAATTTTGTACAAGACCTGACCGCCTCGCAAACCCTGGCCAGCCTGGCGCCCGGCAGCTATACCGTGACCGCTGCCGGCGTCAGCGTCGGCAGCGCCACCTATGCGCCCAGCCCGGCCACGCAAACCGTCACGGTCGCCGCCGGCGCCACGGCCACCGCCACCGTGGCCTACAGCGCGGGCACGCTCACGCTGGCCCTGTCCCAGGTCGGCAATACCTTCGACGCGCCAACCTTCGTCACCGCGCCGAGCGGCGACGAACGCCTGTTCGTGGTCGAGCGCGACGGCGTCATCCGCGTACTGCAAAACGGCACGGCGCTCACGGTGCCCTGGCTCGACATCCGTACGCGCGTGTTCACCGGCGGCGAAGGCGGCCTGCTGTCGATGGCCTTCGACCCCGACTTCGGGCGCAACGGCTACTTCTACGTGTACTACACCGACCTGCAGCAGAACATCGTGGTCGAGCGCTTCGGTACTTCGCCACTCCAGAACGTGGCCGATGCCACTTCCGGCCTTGTGATCCTGCGCATACCTCACCCGCAGTACACGAACCACTTCGGCGGCCTGGTGGCCTTCGGGCCGGACGGCCTGCTGTATGTGGGCACCGGCGACGGCGGCGGCGCAGGCGATCCCCTCGGCAATGCCCAGAACCCGGCCGTGCTGCTCGGCAAGCTGCTGCGTGTCGACGTGCGTAGCGCGAATGCCGGCCAGCCCTACACCATCCCACCCGGCAACCCCTATCTGAACCAGCCCGGCACCCGCCCGGAAATCTGGGCCCTGGGCTTGCGCAATCCCTGGCGCTTCGCCTTCGACACGAGCGGCCTGTACATTGCCGACGTCGGCCAGGACGAGCGCGAGGAAGTGAACATCGTCGCCCTTGCCCAGGCCAGCGCCAACTACGGCTGGGATATCATGGAAGGCACGCGTTGCTATGGCAGCGCCAACTGCGACCGCAGCGGCCTGACCCTGCCGGTCTTCGAATACGAACACGGGGCCAACAATGCCAACGGCTGCTCGATCACCGGCGGCTATGTCTACCGCGGCAGTGCCCTGCCCGAACTGGCCGGGCGCTATTTCTATTCGGATTATTGCGGTGGCTACCTGAAGAGTTTCCTGGCGCCAGGCGGCGGCGCCAGCAGCATCAGCGAGGCGCGCGACTGGAATATCACCGGCGCCGGCCAGGTAATTTCCTTCGGGCGCGACGGGGCGGGCGAACTCTACATCGTGAGCGCGAACGGCCGCATCTACCGGATCGTGAGAGGACCGTCGGCCTGACAGGGGTTACAATCCCCGGATGGCACGCTTACATCTCTCCTTCCCCGAAGACCAGTATTACTATTCCACGCCGCTGACGGTGCGCGTGACCGACATCAACGGCGCCAACCACCTCGGCAACGACTCGATGATCTCGATGATCTCCGAGGCGCGCGCCCGCTTCCTGTACGAGTTCGGCATCGGCGAAACCGAGCGCGACGGCACTGGCATCATCGTCACCGACCTGGCAACGACCTACCGCGCCGAAGCGCACGCGCGCGACCAGTTGCTGTTCGAAGTCGGCGTCATGGATTTCAACAAGTACGGCGGCGACATCATCTTCCGCATCACCCGCCCGCGCGACAAATCCCTGGTGGCGATGGCAAAGTCGGGCTTCGTCTTCTTCAACTACAAGACCAGCCAGGTCGTGGCCATGCCCGAGGACTTCCGCAACAAGTTCGAGCGCGTGAATTGGGTGGACTGAGCCGGGTGGACGAAAGCGAACGACGTCGCCCTTTGGAAGAACGGACCGTCAAATAAAAAGCCGCACAGCAAGTCGCGATGACTTGCTGTGCGGCAGTATCGTTCACACCGGACAGTGTAGCGCTGCGCCCGGCTTGCCGGTCAGCGGCGCGCCGCCCGTTCGTTGCGGTCGCGCGGCAGGATCGCCGAATAGAACCAGTCGTCGATCATGCGCTTTTCGTAGCGCAGCGCATCGCTGTCGTTGGCGCGGCCGATACGGTCCATGAAGTTCATGTCACGCAGCTCGGCGGCGCCGCTGCGCAGCACTTGTCCGTCCTGCTCGACGGTATATTGCAGGTCGATACGCGGCCAGTCGACGCCGTTACTGCGCACGATGCGCAAATCGCGTACGCCACGCGTCGGGTATTCGCGGCCCGCCAGGTCGACATCCTTGACGTCGACACGCAGGTTTTGCCCCGGCGGCAATTGTGCACCCAGCTTGCTGAAGTGGTCGGTCAATTCCTTCAGCACCTCATCGCGCTCCCAGGTCGCAAACGGCACGTCGGAGAAGCGATCGGGGTCGATATAGTTCACGGTCGTGCCGGCAAAGGCACTGCCGGCGCCCAGCGCCAGCAACCCGGCAGCGGCCAGGTGGCGAATCACGTTCTTCATGGCGATTCCTTTCTGTCGTAATCTTTTCACTGTTCATTTACCGTTCAAATAGTACGCCCCTATGCGCGCGCGCGGTGTCTTCGACAGGTAAATCCTGTTTCGAATTGTTAGTCCTCGCACAGCCGGGTTCGGCCTGCCCCGCCAGAATGGCGCAAAGGAGGTCGATCGTGCCCGAAGGACCGTCGCTGTTCATCTTGAAGGAAGACACTACCCGTTTCGTCGGCCAGGAAATCGTCGAGGCCGGCGGCAACGTGCGCGCCATCGATCCGGCGCGCCTGGTCGGCCAGACCATCCTGTCCCTGCGCACCTGGGGCAAGCACTTCCTGATCGAGACACCGGCCATGGTCGTGCGTGTTCACTTCCTGCTGTTCGGCACCTACCGCATCGACGAACGGCGCGAAAAGCAGCCCCGTCTATCCCTACGTGTGGCCGATGGCAGCGAAATCAATTTCTATGCGTGCTCAGTGCGCGAAATCGAAGGGGAACTCGACGGCCTGTGCGACTGGAGCGCCGATGTCATGTCGGATGCCTGGGACCCGAAACGCGCCCGCAAGAAACTGCGCGCCCAGCCCGACATGCTGGCCTGCGACGCCCTGCTCGACCAGGACATTTTTTCGGGCGTCGGCAACATCATCAAGAACGAAGTCCTGTTCCGCATCCGCGTGCATCCGCTGTCGACGATGGGCGCCCTGCCGGCACCGAAACTACGTGCGCTGGTCGAGGAAGCACGCCAATACAGCTTCGATTTCCTGGGATGGAAAAAACAGTATGTCTTGAAGCAGCACTGGCTGGCCCATGCCAAGACCACCTGTCCACGCTGCCATATCCACTTCAAAAAAGCCGTGCTCGGCCGCAGCAAGCGGCGCAGCTTTTATTGCGAGCGCTGCCAGAAACGCTACGAATGAGTCTTCCATCCAACATTTCGGGCTTTGATGCCTGAGTGCATCTATTGCCTGTTGTTAATGATCAAAACCCGTACTACAATCGATTGGCCTGCTTATTGATCAGGCGCAATTCCTATTGCAAATTTTAGTTCGCCTGCCCTTTACCGGTATCGGAAACGCCATGTCTTTTCTGTCTGCAGCCGCGCCCAAGCTCGCCCCGTGGAAAGTTCTTCTCGTCGATGACGAACCGGATATCCACGACATCACCAAGCTGACACTGAACCGTTTCCGCCTCGACGGCCGGGCACTGAGCTTCCTGCACGCCTATAGCGGCGCCGAGGCCAAGGAAATCCTGGCGCGCGAGGAGAACATCGCCCTGGTCTTCCTCGACGTGGTGATGGAGCGCGAGGACAGCGGCCTGGAAGTGGCGCGCTGGCTGCGCCAGGACCTCGACAATCAATTTACCCGCATCGTGCTGCGCACCGGCCAGCCGGGCCAGGCGCCGGAAGAGCGCGTGATCGTCGACTACGACATCAACGACTACAAGGAAAAGACCGAGCTCGACCGGACTAAACTGTTTACCACCACCTTTGCCGCCCTGCGCGCCTACCGCGACATCATGAAGGTCGAGGATGCGCGTCGCGTCCAGCAGAGCTACCGCGAAGGCCTGGAGCGCGTGATCGCCGCCTCCAGCCACATCTTCCAGCAGCGTAACCTGAAGGATTTCGCCAGCGGCCTGTTGCAGCAAGTCGTGGCGCTGCTGCGCCTGGAACAAAGCATGCTGCTGCGCCTGAAGGGAGCCAGCGTGATCGCGGGCGAAAGCCAGTACGAGATCCTGGCCCGGATCGGCGACTTCGGCAGCGAGGGCAGCAACGACGGGTCTGCCAACTTCATTGGTCCAGAACTGCTGGCCCAGCTCGACGACGCGCGCCGCAACCGCATCTCCAAGCTGCATGGCGACACCTATGTCGGCTACTTCCCGAACAACAGCGGCAAGGCCTCCCTGCTGGTGCTGCATGGCGTCGAGGAAATTTCCGAGATCGACGCCCAGTTGCTGGAAGTGTTCTGTTCGGGCGTGGCGATCGCCTTCGACAACATCCTGCTGAACCAGGAAATCACCGATACCCAAGCCGAACTCATCCTGCGCCTGGGCGACGTGGTGGAATCGCGCTCGAACGAAGCCGGCAACCACGTGCGCCGCATGTCCCAGGTGTGCCACCTGCTGGCGCAGGTGTCCGGCATGCCGGAAGAAGAAACCGCGACCCTGATGCACGCCGCGCCAATGCACGACGTCGGCAAGATCGCCACGCCCGACGCGGTGCTGCTGAAGCCCGGCCGCCTGACGCCGGAAGAGTGGGAAATCATGAAGCAGCACCCGACGGTCGGCCTGCAGATCCTGGACGGCTCGACCCGCCCGATCCTGAAAGCGGCCGCCGTGATCGCCCACCAGCACCACGAAAAATTCGACGGCACCGGTTATCCGCAGGGCTTGAAGGGCGAAGACATCCACCCGTATGCGCGCATTGTCGCCGTGGCCGATGTGTTCGATGCCCTGAGTCACGAGCGCTGCTACAAGGAAGCCTGGCCGGTCGAGCAGGTGACGGATTATCTGCGTGAAGTGGCGGGCAAGCACCTCGACCCGTATTACGTCGACCTGCTCATCCAGAACATGGACAAGGCGGTGGAGATCAATCGGCAATGGCCGGATTGAAGCGGACCCTGCCCTGCCTGGTGCTTGCCGGCTGGGTTGGCGCGGCCGCGGCCCAGATGCTGCCGGCGCCGTCGCGCACCATGTACAAGTGCACGGCGAATAACGTGACCTCGTATTCCGACAAGCCCTGCCTTGGCGCCGAGCGCCTGGTGGCGAATCCGGCGCGCGGCGTGAGCAAGCTCAGCGGTACGGAGCGTATTGGCAAGGATGTGCGTGCCGAGCAGAATCGTGAAATGTGGGCAGACGCATTGCAGCCTATTTCGGGCATGACACGCGAAGAATACGAGGTGTACCACCGTCGCTTCAAGCTGAGCACGGCTGAGAAACAGGAATGCCGCCGGCTCGACCCTTCCCTGCTCCAGCTCGAAGCCATGGAAAAGGCCGCCGACAAAGCCGCCCGAGCGACCATCCAGCGCGACCTGTTCATCCTGCGCCAGCGCTTCACCGACCTACGCTGCTGACGAACGGCCAGCAGTCTGCTTGACGCGTGCGCGCGGCCGGGACTAGCATGCTTCAGCCTTCACCCGGCATCAATCACGCATCCTGCGAAAGACCGCGATGGAACTGCTTCCTGTCCGCCTGCCGCCCGGCGCCGACCTGCGCCTGGCCCTGGAAACCCTGCTGCACCAGCACCAATCCTGCGCCGCCTATGTCCTGCAAGGCATAGGCAGCCTGAGCGTGGCGCAATTGCGCCTGGCCGGCCGTCCAGCGCCGTCCGAACTGCGCGGCGACCTCGAGATCCTGACCCTGGCCGGTTCGCTCTCGCCCGACGGTGCGCACCTGCACATGTCGGTGGCCGATGCCGACGGCCAGGTGACGGGCGGCCATGCCTGCGCCGGCTGCACGATACGCACGACCGCCGAGATCCTGATCGCCCTGCTGCCCCAGCACCGCTTCCGCCGCATGCTGGACGACGACACCGGGTTTCCCGAACTGGCGATCGCACGGGCGCACTCGCAGGATTGAGCGCAGGGCGTTCCTGGATGACCTGGAACGCCAAACAAAGGTTCTCGGTGTACTCCCGGCAGATGAGCGGGCAGGAACAAGGACTGATTGCATTGCACGAACCAAGGTGATGCGTGCCCGCTATCGACCGAAGCGGACTATTTCCTTAGCTCGATTTGAATGCGCCAAACAGCGCAGCATGCGACGACCAATCCCAAGGGCTACGGTCGGCCGGATGAACAAGCCGGGCGCTGTTCTTCAGCATATGACCAAGCCTGTTCGCGATCAGTTGCATGGCAAGAGACAACGCTTGAAACGATCCTTCACCGACGATATCTGGATAACGTCCATCGATGCCTTCCAGGCAGGCGGGACATGCCCATGTTTCTTCCTCAATCCTGTATGGCATGCCAATCTTCGCTTCAATCATCACCTCGGTCCCGTCCGGGCGAAGCCACAAAATCGACTGGACAGCGATAAATATAGGCGCGTCTGTACGCATTTGGATTCTTTCTGTGAATGACGAGCCTGGCAATACTTAT